>CAXXEU010000001.1:0-139772 GCA_963662915.2 Candidatus Poribacteria bacterium
GCCAGCAACGCGTCAAGTTGAGCGGAGACGGAAGGTAGAAGGACTACCTCTTTTAGATGGCGCAGTGCTGTTTTTGCTTGTTTAAGGAATAGTATAAGTAATAATAAGTAAAATTACAATACTAATTTTTATTTAAGGAAGGGGAGGGGAAAATGGGAAGATGGAACAGGAAGGTTGGAAGACAAGAAAGATTGGAAGATTGGAAGACGGGAAGAGAGGATAGGTGGAAGGCTGGAGGTCTCCGCTCTCATCCTTTTTTCCCCCTCTTAATAATTTTTTTATCGTTAAACAACAGAAGATCGGAGGTGACTCGATTCAGAAGATTTCCGTTTAGGACTATGTTGTTTAACAATTTTAATGTTTTTAAGATCTTGTTTAATATGTTTAAGGGTGCGATGCGCCCACGTCACACCTGACTTCCCAGACTTTAATATGAACGTTTATGGGGTTAAACATGAACGTTTATGGGGAAGAATATGAACGTCTATGGGGTTAAACATGAACGTTTGTGGGGATTAAAGTGAACGTTTATGGGGATTAAAGTGAACGTTTATGGGGAAATGGTCAGAATGCACGTCGCATTTGGGCGAGTACGCCGCAAATCGCGGATTATGCGGATTATGCGGATTGTCGCGGATTATAGGATTTTGGTTTATCGTCGGTTTTCGTCCAGGAACGAAGATGGTCTGGATCAGGTTTCTTTGAGTTTCAAGGATTTTCAGGATTGAAACGGGCGCGTTCATAAACCTCACCAGCGGCGATGCCTCTTTGCGCTAAACTTAAAGTGAACATCTATGGGGAACAGCCTCTGAGCCTATAGTGATGTCTGTAGATTCCTACGTATATTTGAAGGAGACTATAGGTTTTTCGACTTTAATATGAACGTCTATGGGGTTAAATATGAAAAATTACATTGACACCTGTTCATATTAATTGTAGAATAGTTGTCAGCAGTCAGGTGTTTTTGATAGGGTGTTTCCCCAGTTTTTTCTTGCGAAAAAACCTTTCAGCAGTCGGTAAAGAGGTTTTTGCTAAACGAGAACCTCTTCACTGATGTCCGAGAGTGGAGCGTAGCGGAACGCCCCGAAGGTTTCCGATAGCCACTAAAAAAGGGATCTATCATGAATTTAGCGACAATCAACGAATTCGTCAAAGCGAGTCCGGCGATACAGATTCAGAGCAAAATATCGCTGCTGCAGCGTCGGGCGTGGAACGTGCTCCTCGCGAATGCCTACAATGAACTCCCGAATCAAGAAATTCACCACGTCAGCATGGTGGAATTAGCGGCGAAGCTCGGTTTCGACAGCAAGAACGAGGACTACTTGAAAGAGGTGTTAAGGGAACTCCGTGCGTGTCAGGTTGAATGGAATCTCCTGAACAAAGACAGCAAGGGGAAGTGGGGTGTTGCGGGTCTATTGGCTTCCGTTGAGATCGAAGACGGCATCTGTAGCTATGCGTTTGCGCCGCATCTGCGTCTGAAGCTTTACAACCCGCGCGTCTATGCGAAGTTGAACCTCCGTCTACAAAACCGGTTCAAACGCCAATATGCCTTGGTTTTATGGGAACTGTGTTTCGACTACTTTGATACCGAGCGGGACCAGGGCGAAACGCCCTTCATTTCGCTGGATTCATTGAGAGCACTTCTCGGCATCGAAAGCGGTGAGTATCCAGCGTTTAGCATATTGAACCGAGCGGTTATCAAACCGGCTGTCAAGGAGATCAATAAAGAGACCGACTATCTTGTGGCGGTCGAGCAGAAACGCGTTGGGCGTCGGATCGCCGAATTGAAGTTCCGCATCACGCGCGTCGAGGAGCTCCCCGTTCAAGAGTCGTTGTTCCCGGATATAGAGAATCTACCGCCTGTCGCTGTGGAACTCGTCCAAGCGCGGATCGATCGGAATCTGGCACTGAAGATCGCTGCCCAGGAATGGGATTTTGTGAACCCGGAAAAGGTGTCAGCTCCCGACGCGTATCCTGATTTTCTGGGGTATATCGCTGAGAAGGTGGAGATGTCCTTGCAGGCGGCGGGAACCGTAAAGAACCGTGCGGGTTATATCGTTGAAGCGATCCGAGAGAACTATCAGGATGCCGAGATCCAGAAGCAACGCGAGGTGCGCGCCGAGAAAGCGAAAGAAAAAGAACTTGAGGCGCTGACGACAGAATATAACGTCAAGCGAAACAATATCCTCCGACAAGCCGTCCACACGCAGCCGGAGCTCGTTGAAGCCGCTGCTGAAAGAATACAAGCCTATATCGTCCGTCAACGGCTCGGTGAACATCCGTCTGTGATGGAAGCGTATCAGAAAGGGGGCATGATCGCTGCGGAAATCAATCACATCCTCGCAGAAGAGTTCTGTCAGGAGTTGCTCGCCCCGGCTGTTGCGGCGTATGAGGATGAGAAGGCACGGATTATGGGGGAGGTCTCCGGTTAGGAGCGAAAAAGTGGTAGTGAGTGAAGTCCGGTCGCCGTCCCTCTTCACATCAATCAATAAGGAGTCAATCGTGTTCGCAAGATTTTGGATGATACTCACATCTATAATGGTTCTGACTACACCGATGCTCGGTGCTGAGATAAAGATCGCCAGTTGGAACATACAAAACCTCGGTCTCACAAAAGCGGGGATTAGGAGTAGTGGCGGTGCCGAGGCACATAAGCGTGATAAAACCATGGGGAAGATAGCAGAGATCATAAGAACAGCAAAAATTGATTTGATTGCTATTCAGGAGTATACAGATCACGGTGTGAAAAAGGAAGTAAAAGAGAAGTTTTTACAGGAATTCCCAGAGGAAGAGAATTGGTGTGGCATTGCAAGTAGCAATACGGGTGGCGAAAAGTATCTGATTTTATACAATAAGGATATTGTAACGCCGAAGAATCCCAAAATTAGGATATACGATGATTGGAATATTAAGATGGAAAGGCTTCCAGGGTATTGTACCTTTCAGACAAAGAATGGCAATTTCGATTTTACAATTATCACTTGCCATAATCGCACTTGGGAAAAAGGTGCTGAAGAAGATGCAACTTTCCTAGATGATGTCTATGGCGGAGTGAAGGAAGAACTCGGTGCTGAAGATAATGATATTATTGTACTTGGTGATTTCAATATCAAAAATGAGCATCAAGTCCACTTTGAAGAATTGAAAGGCAAGGGCTTTGAAGAGACTATCGATTTTAAAGAAGATACGATGGTTAGTGAGTCAAATGAGTCCAATCTGGATAATATATTTTATCTGAAAAATAAGGATTTAGACTTAAAACGCTCTGGTGTAATTCGATCTGCTTGTATTGATAAAAGGGTCTCCGATCACTATCCTGTGTGGGTTACCTTCGAGATTACAGGGGATGACGACTAGGACAAGGAAGCGGAATAAGGTTGAGATTTGATTATGGTTATTAGTGAAATTCGGTCGCTGTATCGCGACGAGAACGACCTGTTCCGGACGGTCACCAAGCGGATCTATGAAGAATGGGATGCCGAGGTGGAGCAGTGGCATCTCAAGAAGATCGAATTCATCTACGAGGATCCGGAGTTCCCGGTGCCGTCTGATAACCCTGCCGTCACGGTAGAGCAGCGGCATGGGTGGCTGGTGCCGCCTGCATGGGAATTCGTGTCGGAGGTATGGGTGTCCGAGCGGAAGCCGGTGCGCGAAGTCGTGTATGAGCATGAGGACGAGGTGGAGCTTCTGAGATGAAAATCAACAAACGGATTTTGCGGTGTGAATACGGAGAGATCGCACCTGCGGCATACATGCCAGACGCGGAGACGCAGGTACGCCTGAATCCGGGTATAATTACGGATGAAATACATCAATATGTTGCTGGACACGTTGAGACGGAAGGCGTTATTTTTCGGATACCTCGGGACAAAGCCACGTCTATCAAAACTATGAGTGTTTACCGTGTGTTGCTGACGAAGGCACTTCTCAATCATATCTATCGACTGCCCCAAGCGCAGAAGGACATCGTTTTTGGTTCTGAGGATGTCGATCGGGTCTTGGACGTTTTAGACGGCTGCATAGAGGCAGCGGAGAACACCCTCCCCCCGAACCTCTCACAAAAAGTGATTCAGCGGATTTGGAATAGCATCAAGTGTGCTTACGGTGGCAAACACGCACCCCCGGACGCGGCTATTTTTGACAACTACGTTTTAGAGGACGACGTTGAATAGAGTGGCGTGTGTGCTTTCCTTTTGGGCGGCAGTCGGTGTCTGAACTGTGATTTCTGTGATGTAGCGGTCTGCAATTGTCTGAATCAGGATTTACAGGATTCACGGATTTTCAGGAAACTGCCAAATCCGTGAACTAAACCCACCTTTATTTTTCACCAATTTCCCTTAGATTCCCTTCCAAACTGGTTCGATTAAAAGTTTTACGTTCCCCTAAATCAGGGTTCTCTGCCTTGAAATCAGTTTCGATTCCAAACTGGTTCGATTAAAAGTCCTCAACTTCCGCAGTCAACTGCTGTATTTCCTCGTTTCGATTCCAAACTGGTTCGATTAAAAGTGTGAACCCCCTTTCCGTCGCTCGACACCTGCCGCAGTTTCGATTCCAAACTGGTTCGATTAAAAGTTTGCGAAGTTGGCAGTAGATGTTCCTCAAGAAATGTTTCGATTCCAAACTGGTTCGATTAAAAGGTTTCTGATTTGATTATTGTATAATTACAATATAACAAGTTTCGATTCCAAACTGGTTCGATTAAAAGTCTGAAACAGGCGAAGTTCAACCCCAAATACCGATGTAAAGTTTCGATTCCAAACTGGTTCGATTAAAAGAATCCTTATAGCGACTCAGATACTGTTCGGCAATATGTTTCGATTCCAAACTGGTTCGATTAAAAGCGTCGAAAACGTATCGCATCGCAAATAGGGTGTGGGTTTCGATTCCAAACTGGTTCGATTAAAAGGTCAGATTCTCTCACTGTTGATATTCATGACGTTAGTTTCGATTCCAAACTGGTTCGATTAAAAGTTTAGAGACGCTAAACGCTATACGAGAGGTAAGCTGGGTTTCGATTCCAAACTGGTTCGATTAAAAGTAATAAACTGGGCAGAAACTGAGCGTCAGTATCTAAGTTTCGATTCCAAACTGGTTCGATTAAAAGACAATCCAGTAACGAAACGAGCCTTTAGGATGAGAGGTTTCGATTCCAAACTGGTTCGATTAAAAGCCAGATATCTGACATAATAGAGATCGTCAACGGTACGTTTCGATTCCAAACTGGTTCGATTAAAAGTCGCTGTGAGTGCTTGATAGACGCGTACCCGTGTCGGTTTCGATTCCAAACTGGTTCGATTAAAAGTCGAGATCGCATTGCGCAAGAGCGCTGTTGTGATTTGAGTTTCGATTCCAAACTGGTTCGATTAAAAGAAACGGTGCGATCCCACCCGGGATACTTATAATGCCGAGTTTCGATTCCAAACTGGTTCGATTAAAAGTGGCGACGCAGGCGTGGTGGAAACGGACTAGCACAAAGTTTCGATTCCAAACTGGTTCGATTAAAAGGGAACGACGTGGCAATGCGTGTAACAACAAAGGATCTGTTTCGATTCCAAACTGGTTCGATTAAAAGGCTCGGCGAAACCTATATGCGTATTATACAGGACCCTTATGGCAATACCTTCGCCAAAAAAGGTTGACGAAATCGGGTGAATGTCCTAAAGTTATGTGTAACAGAACATATAACCCAAAAAGGACCTTCACCCATGTATGAGATTTTATCATTGTTTAGCGTTTTTAATCCACATTTATCAACGTCCCAGATCCGTCAGTTTTCTTGCATCGTCATCGGATTGCTTTCGATGACGGGGCGTGTGTCCCTGTTAAACCTGTCGCGGTGGACGCCTGAAGGTGGAAGTTATCGGACGGTCCAACGTTTCTTCAACACGGTTGTTTTTCCGTGGGGGACGCTTTGCTGGGTCTTCTTTCGGACGTATCTGTTTGACCGAAACAGTGAGTATATCCTTGCGGGTGATGAGAGTGTGGTGCGAAAATCGGGTGCCGCCACTTACGGTTTATCGCGTTTCTTTTCGTCTACAGTGGGGAAAACGATTCCGGGCATCGCCTTCTTGAGTCTGTCATTAGTGAGCGTCAAGGATCGGCGTTCGTATCCAATGGTCATGGAGCAAGTTGTCCGGGACCCCGCGTCGTCAGCCCCGGGAACGCCGGTCTCCGAACCGCGTCCTGACCCGCAGATACCTGCTGTGAGACGCAAACCCGGGCGTCCGAAAGGCAGCCGGAACCGCAAGAAGACACAGGTCGTGCTGAGTGCGACCTTGCGACAGCTCCAAACGATGCTCAAGGCGTTGCTGACACACATTGGCGATCTCATACCTGTGCGCTACTTGGTGCTTGATGGATATTTTGGACACAACAACGCCCTACAGATGACACGCCAATGTGGGATGCATCTGATTTCAAAACTGCGGAGCAATACCGTCCTTTATTTTCTACCGACACCGCCTGGGGTTCCCGGACCCGGACGCCCCCGCTTGTATGCAGACCGTTTCAATCCACAGCAGATAGATGCCAAATACAGAGTCTCTACTGATAGGCAAGCAGACATCACGACCGAAGTCTATCAAGCAACCTTACGCCATAAAAAGTTCCCAGACCCACTGAATGTGGTGTGTATCCTCAAGACGCATCCACGGACAGGGAAAAAATCACACGTCCTCCTTTTTAGTTCGGATGTCACAGCCACGGCAGAAAAAATCATTGACTGCTACGCACTCCGTTTTCAAATAGAGTTCAACTTCCGAGAGGCCAAACAATACTGGGGCTTAGAGGATTTTATGAACGTCAAGCAGACACCTGTTACCAATGCCGCAAATCTTTCTATGTTCATGGTCAATGTGTCTGCGAAACTTCTCGAACCTGCACGGGTAGCACTCCCTGAAGCAAGCGTCTTAGACCTGAAAGCACACTACCGAGGCTTGAAGTATTCATCCGAAACATTAAAAATACTTCCGCAAAAACCTGACCCGATTGTTATTCAGCAAATCACGGAACGCCTCGGTTCTATCGGGGCTATTCATCAAATACCAACTCAACCCAATGCACCATAATTTGGCGAAGGTATTGTTATGGAACGTATCAAGTTAATTTTTATTTTCCCTGTTTTTTGGGTCGCGATGCTGTCGACCGCCGGTCGTGCAAAATCACTGGGAGGTTGACGGCACTTGGCAGTTCGTGGTGCCATGCCTGATTTTCTCAAGAAATCGCGAGGCTTCCGCCATCCCAAAACTTCTATTTGATTGGGGTCGACAGCAGATTAGAAATCGATATCTCTTACGCAATAGTCCGAGCCATCGTTAAGAAAACAAGGTGCATTAGAACGCAACAATTCTATGTGGGTTCCTTTAAAAGCAGTTGCATTACAACGCGCCCTGCAAAAGCTGAGATGGACAGAACACGGTGGGTGTAGTGTCCTCACGGGTGTCCAGTTCAGTGTTCCCGTCGGTTGCCGGGGGCTTTAGTACTCATCTTCTTGCTCCCATGCGTCTGTCTGATAGTAGGTGTCTGCCGTTCTGCGGTCGAGGTCTTGTGCGCGTGTGATCTCGAACAAGCTCTGCTTGAGTGAGTCAGGTGCGTCTTCAGGAAGCGTGATTTCCGTTTGAGCTCCAGCCCCACGGATCCCTTCCACCGATCGGATTTCTACCGGGACCTTCACCGCTCGGCACTGTTCGAGAAACCGATAGGTTCCGGGTGCGGCATGATGCTTGATCTCGAAGTACTGTTGAATCGCCGCTTCGCCGCTCTTCGCGATAGCGGGGGGCGGGCACCAAGCGAAAAGGATGCGTCTCACAGTTCACCCTTTTTTACAGAACCACCCGAACAGAATCATCAAAGGGCCCTTGATCCTCACACCAGACAGCGAAATCTTCTAAAATCTCTGTAGTTTCAATTGCTTTTTTGGATTTACGAGGATTTCCTGTGAGGTGTTCAATCGCTTCGTAAATCTTCATTAGAATTCGTCTCCTTTTGTAGAGGGAAACCTGCGTGCGTTTTCAGGTTTCCCTTTTTGCATCGGAGGTGTGGGTGTATGAGCGGAAACCAGTGCCGGAGACCGTATATGACCATGAGAGCGAGGTTGGGATTATTGTCTGAATGCACGTCGCATGAATCAGAATCAACGGTATGAAGTGCTTATGCACTTCCCCGGGTATGAATGCGCGTGTGGCATTCACCGGGTCGAGTCCGCCGCAAATCGCGGATTGTTGCGGATTTTACAGATGACGCGGATTTTAGAGTATTTGTAATTTTTTCATTTTTTTGATACACTGTTCAAATCAGTTTTGGGTGGCACTACCACGAGACGGGCCCACTCCGTTTCTGCCACCCTTCCCACCGTGGTAGGGGATAAAGGACTGGGGCTGGGAAACTCAGATAAGTAATTGACAGGTGTGTCGCAAGGATTTGGGACATTGCCATAGTAATCAGGATGATACTTGTTGTCTTGAAAGTGCCGCTGGCGTTGATTGGCGCACTTGCATTCAAAAAATTGTGAAACAGGAGACACGATGCAGAACATACGCGGAAAACATGATATATTTGGCAACTTAATTACGCAAAAACGCGGACTCCTTTCACTCCCAATTCTTGTTCTACGCGCGCAAGAACACAGAACCATCACATTTCAAGAGCTCGGTAATGCGATAGGTGTGTCAAACTATTGGCGGATGGGTCCAATTCTTGGGTGTATCAATACAACACATTACGATTTGGAACGGAGAGCCGATTGGAGGTATGGGGACATACCGTGTATTACAACAATTGTCATAACGAAGGGAGGACAACCGAGTGACTGGATGGGTAGGCAACTTGGAGCTGACGCGGATACACCGATTTCGTGGGAAGACTACAAGATTCACCATATCGAACCCGTTTTTGAATATCCGCATTGGGACAAGGTGATGGACTGCGTTATTAGAAATCTCTAATCCCAATAGGACACTCAGGGATTTGCTGAAAAGGGATACAAAGATAAGCAGTCCGCTTGGATAGGACGTATTCTGTATTCATATTCTTTCCTTCAACAACACTTCCCTGAACTTTACCGATTGTTGTTCTAAATTAACGGACGTACTTCGCGCAATCTTGAAACAGTACGAAGCACACGCGGAGCCACGCATCTGCACAGGAATAATCATGCCAAATCAGAATCAACCGTTAGTATATTTCTTTGGGAAGAGCAATTTTGGGGACACCCATCCTGATTTTATCAAGATAGGTTATACAGGGACAGAACTTTCACTACGGAAAGCAGCACTCCAAACCGGTAGTGAATCCGTGATATGGTCAATGGGGGTACTCCCATTTGAGGCAGAAGATGAAGCGCGCCGCGAAGAAAAACGGATACATGAACACTTTGGAGGGTTTCGTGCACACGGGGAATGGTTTTATGCAACACCCCGGCTCCTCAAATATATTGAGGATTATGCAGTCCAATACACGGAACGATTTACAGAAGATGTGCCGCCGATTCCAGATGAAGAAGTCATGGAACCCGATGTGCAACTTACCGAAAGTGAAGAAGCCATTGCGTTCGGAGATTGGCTTAGGGAGTGCCGGGAGCGGAGTAACCCTAAGATAACTCAGAAGAAATTAGCTGAGATCGTAGGTTATTCTCGCGGATACATCGCTATCATTGAACAAGGCAGAGGTATGCCTGGTCAGGAGTTACAGGAGGCATTGATCAGTTTGTTTGGTGAGCCGTCGGATGTTACCATCGAAGCAAAATCTGGGATTCTCGCTGTGCGGATGGAGGATGGCACTTGGATTTCAAAGGATACCGGAATAGACACCTTCATTGAGGTAATTAAGGCAATCGGAATCGAGAAAGTCAAAGAACTCAACTTGCGTGTTAATGAGATACCTCTCATAGCAGATTATGACCATGACGGCAAAGCGCAAAGAAAAGTTGAAATAGAGACAGAGGCGGGGACAGAGCCATACTACATAGTTTCAGGGACCGATACTGTGAGAAAGAAAAAAATTTTGGATGGCATTGCCGACCAACTTGAACTGAATATGAGCGTCCTTGTTAATCTGGGAACATAAAGGTTTAAGGAGACACACACTCGTCGTGTTAAAACCCCTAAACGAACAAGGAGCATACGATAAGCCAAACACCCCAGCAACTGGGGCATGCATATCCGAAACAAATATAACCTTTGGCAGAATTCGAGACTCGTGAAGGCACTCGGAGCGGACGATCCCGATGCGGTGTCAATGGTAATCATCAAAGCCGTGTGGCAAGCGTGGCAAGCTTCCAGACCTAACTGAAGTCGGTGGAGGCTGCCCAGACACATGCCTCTTTGGAAATTGATAACAAATGGAAATGATTAACAGATTCCGAGGGATAGAAGGTCAAGCTCGGCTTATTTGGGCGTTACGCAAACAATCTATCCTGCCTGACGACGAAACCCTATTTAACGAACTGGCTGACCAAGTTGAACTTCTCCAGTTTGAGAATGAAGAGGAACTAATCGGACAGAATGATGCAGACAATGACATCTATTTTATTCTCGCGGGACGACTTTCTATCGTTGTCAATGGACGGGAAGTAGCAATCAGAAATTCTGGACAACATGTCGGTGAAATGGTGTTAATTGATCCATCCGCAAGACGTTCAGCATCGGTTATTGCTATTGAGCAAACAGTTGTTGTGAAAATTAGTGAAACCTGCTTCCGTTCATTAACGGAAAAATATCCAACAATCTGGCAACTAATCGCAGTAGAATTGGCTGATAGGTTGAGGCAAAGAAATAGATTGGTTGCTGCTACAAATCCACGTTCTGTTGTGTTTATAGGCTCTTCAAAGGAATCACTTCCTATTGCAGAAGCAATTAAATCTAATTTAGAGGATAAGGATTTAATCGTCCAATTATGGACAGATGGCGTTTTCGGGGCATCGCAATTTATTTTAACCGAACTTGAAAGACAGGTTCGAGAATCCGATTTCGCGGTGTTAGTGCTTGGGGCTGACGATGTTGTAGAGAGCCGTAACGAAAAATCCAATGCCCCTCGTGATAACGTGATATTTGAGTTAGGACTATTTATGGGGGCATTATCACACGAACGAACCTTCATGGTTATTCCTCACGAGTCTGATGTTAAGATTCCCACGGATCTGCTCGGTCTTATTCCCCTAAAGTATAGATCGGGTGATTCTGGTGACCTTGCCACTTTGTTGGCACCAGTTTGTGATCAACTCTGGTATACCATTGATAGGATCGGCGTTAAATAATTTCACATAAGGAGGACTATCTTCATGAGTTCAGGCGAAGATTTAGCCAAGACAGTCGAAGAAATATTTGCACAGAAATGGGATACCCAGCAAAGAAGAAAAGTCCCAGAACCGGGAGACTTACGGTTGAGTAATGGGGCAGTGCAGTTAAGCGGGACTGTTCTTTACGCTGACCTTGATGCTTCCACAAACCTTGTGGATTCCTACAAACCAGGATTTGCGGCTAAAATATATAAAGCATACCTGAGTTGTGCTGCAAAGATAATACGGGATGAAACAGGCGATATAACCGCTTATGATGGTGATCGTATCATGGCAGTGTATGCCGGGGACGAAAAAGACATTCGTGTCGCTCGTTCGGCACTAAAAATAAACTATGCAGTTATCGAAATTATCAATCCCATTTTAAAGAAGTTTCATCCCAACAAGAGCTACCGAATTAGGCAAGTTGTGGGTATCGACACCAGCGAGTTATTTGTGGCTAGTATTGGGATACGAGGATCAAACGATCTCGTCTGGGTTGGACGTGCCGCAAACTATGCAGCGAAATTGTGCTCACTTTCACCTGAGTATCCTTCACGAATCACTGAAACCGTGTACAACGGATTAAATGACTCAGCAAAGTACACAGACGACGGCAAGCCTATGTGGGAAGCCGCTACATGGAATGATATGAATGGCATGAGGATTTATCGCTCAACTTGGTCGTGGAAAGTATAAGGATATTATTGCCTGTTTGAGACAATTGAGAAACTGTCAAAATAGCAGATTACATAGATTTCACGGGTTTTTATATCAGTGCCCTCTATTGCAGGGGCTTGTAGGCGATCTTCAGGCGGAATGGTTGATCCAGTGAAATTAGAAAGCATCTCTGTATTCCGCTAATAGTAGAGGCTTCTTTGAGATGATGGGTTCCGTTTATATCCTTGAGAATCAAAAAATGCCGGGCTTGATAAAAGTCGGTCGCACGCGCGGACTGGCGAGCAAAGTCGCCAGACGACTCACACGCAACACAGGCGTTTCAGAACCGTTTCAGGTTGCCTATGAAGTCAGATGTGAAGATGCTGATGAACTTGAACAGGAGTTCTTCCGCGAACTTCAGGAATACCGCCGTCCGGGTCGGCAGTTTTATGAGTATCCCGTGGGAAACGCTATTTGGATGCTTGAAAGACTTCACTTTCCGTATCTGAGCATTGATGCTGCGACGCTTTTACTCGAAAGGCTTCACTTCGACTTCAATGAAACGTCTGAACCTCTGCTGGAGAACAACCACCCCTGGAACCAGAAGGCAAAGCAACTGCTCTTACAACTCCCTGACGACGACGTGGATTCGGAATACGGTAGCTGGTGCCCCTACAACCAGGTCTCGAGGGATCAACTCTACGTCCTGCAATTAATGGAATGGGGATTGAACACCAGCACAGGACGCTGGTATTCGGAATTGCCAAGTGATGAAGGGGAGTGGACAGAAAGCGAACGGATGACGAAGTGGCGGGATAAGCAGCGACGGGATGGACACTATGCTTTTGCAGATTTGGAGATCGTTGAAGAACAGATGAGGAGTTTTATACTCGACATGACACCGAAACAGATTATGCTATATTTGATGGCGTTCCCAGGGCACCATCCAGAGGAAGCGATATATGGGGAGATGAGTGTCTTTGAGGAAGCAGACGACCCTTCAACAGGAGCGATCTTCCTACTCCATACCGTCAGCGAGATAACGAAGACCGCAGCCGCTTTGGTGTGGAAGCCGTGGGGGACGACGTGGTGGTAAACACTCATAGAGTTTTTGGAAGTATCGGGGAGACTGGCAACATATAACGTTTAGAGATAGGGACGAACCTACACAAGAGAAGACGAGAAAACTCAAGACCTTTCTATACAAATAGAAGAATAATTTATGAACTCTGCCGTAGTGCCTATATTCAATTTTTTACGACTTCCACAGCAGTTTTCTATTCCAATTTTCCAACGTAGATACAGCTGGGAAGAAAAAGATTGCCGGCAACTCTTGGATGACCTTCTACGTGTCGGTAGCAACGATAATTTCTTTAGGGAGTGGTCTAAAAAACCGTAGGCAGTACAAAAGGTATATCTAAATGAACAACAGACAAACCGATCTCCTCCACATCGGACAGCAGAAAGGTTATATCCAACTCCTCGACGGAGAGAGAACAATTTACTATGTTGCCCCAGACAAGAGATATAAATTCACCGACCCCGAGGAAAAGGTCCGTGCTGGATACTACGTTGAATTAATCGAGCAGTATCAATACCCCGAAAACCGAATTGATCTGGAGGTAACCGTTCCGAGACGAATGCCATCCGATCTCGCGGACATTGTTATCTTCCAAGACGATGCCAAGGTAGACCCGTACATCATAATTGAGTGTAAAAAAGACGGTGTCTCTGAACTGGAATTTGAGCAAGCGATTGAACAGGCTTTTGGTAACTGCAACTCTCTGCTCGGACATTATACCGGTGTCATTGCTGGAAATACGCGCCGTTTCTTCAATGCAAAAGACTTCGGATCAATGGAACGCGTCCAGAATATCATTGCAGATATACCGGTGGGGTATGGAGAGGTTCAAGAATGGCGATATAAAAAAGAGGACCCAGATTGGGACCTACAAGTCGTCGGAAAAGGAGAACTGACCCGCGTGCTTGGGAAATGTCACGATACGCTTTGGCAAGGCGGGAAACTTGCACCGACGGACGCTTTTGACGAACTCTCTAAGATTTTATTCATCAAAATTCGAGATGAAAAGAAACTAAGAGCTAAAGGGGATCCTTACGATTTCCAGATTAAGACGCGTGAAACTGCAAAATCAGTCGCTGATCGAATTAAAGCGTTGTATCAGGAAGCAAAAACACGCGATCCAGAAGTCTTTACTGAGGATGTTAAGGTGGATGACAACCCTCTCTTTTCTGTCGTCAACCACCTCCAAGGTATAAATCTCAACCAAACCGATTTGGACGTGAAAGGCATTGCATTTGAGCGATTTTTAGGAAGTTATTTCAGGGGCGATATGGGACAATATTTCACGCCTCGCGAGTTAGTTCAATTCATCATCAATATGATTGAACCTGAACATGAAGACCGTATCCTTGATCCAGCGTGTGGCTCCGGAGGTTTTCTGTTGTACGCAATGGAGCACATCCAGAGAGAAGCATCCCAATATTACGAGGAAGGGACTCCTGAACACCATAACCATTGGCACGATTTCGCCAGAGATCAACTGTTTGGGATTGAAATTAACGATGCAATCGCCCGTGTTGCCAAAATGAACATGATCCTCCATGATGATGGGCATAGTAATGTCATTGGTAGTGATGCACTCATCAATTTCAATAAACTTTATAACCAGAACAGAGAGTTTGAAAGAGAGACATTTGATATAATCCTCACAAATCCGCCCTTTGGTGCGAAGATTAAAAAGGAAGAGAAACCTTATCTTGGCAATTACAAACTTGGAAAACGGAGTAATTCTCCTAAAAAGAGAAGTTCCCAAAAGACAGAGATTCTGTTTATAGAACGCTGCTTTGAATTTCTCAAATCGGGAACTGGTAAACTCGCAATCATTTTGCCCGATGGGGTTTTAAACAATTCCTCTTTGCAATACGTCCGGGATTACATTGAACAACACTTTCAAATCCTTGCTGTTGTTTCGCTGCCAGAGACCGCTTTTAGGTTTTACGAGGCGGGTGTGAACCCTTCTATTCTATTCCTTAGAAAATTTTCAGAACAGGAATGTAGCCTTTATAAAATCAGCATTGATCAGATCACTGATGAAAATGAGACAATTTGCACGTCACGGGTCAAGGAACTTACAAATGAACAAAATATGGTGATTGAGGAGCATGTTTCCCCGGCACAAGTCGAGGTCACAAAACTCTATGAACTACAATTTCGGACGATTTTGGATAACATTGAAGATCTCAATCGGAAACTCAAAAAAAATCCAACACAGATATTCCTACTGTGGCGCGATCGCTTCCTTCGTGATACAACACTTGAAGATTCGCAAGAGTTTGAACTTTTCGACAAGCATACAGCAAATAAGCAGCTTAAAGCCTATAAAAAAGACCTTGCTGCACTGGTCAAGGAATACGAAGACAGGTACAAAGCTGCGTCAGATTTGGAGTGGGAAATTCGAATCAAGGAGGAATATAAAGAAAAGATTGACGCTGTTAAAGAGGAGTTGGCAGATAAGAACGCTGAGAACATCCGCCAGTGGGTTCGCGAGAACGCCAACCATCCCATTTTTATGGCAATGGCAGAGCGCATTGGCTACGACGCAACAGGGCGCAGAGATCCGATTAATGACCTTAGCACCATCTGTGACGAATACCACAGGTTCAGGAAAGACCCAGATTTTTTCGGGACGGAGTTAGGGATTGAGATGCCAGTCGTTGAGGAGAAGAAATGTTTTGTCACTTATGCCAGTGAAACAGCAGGCAAGAGAGTTGACTCACACTTTTATCATCCGCGCTTTGAGAAATTGTTGTCTATTCTACGCCAAAATCCTCATGAAACATTGGGAAATATTATCAAACTGTCTCATCATAAATGGGATCCACAGGAGCATCAAGAAGATACATTTAGATACATTGAGATTAATAATGTGAGCCGCGGCACCGGCGAAGCATCTTTTTCCGAGGTCCCGGTAAAGGAGGCTCCAAGCCGTGCTCAAATGATGGTGGAAAAAGATGACATCATTGTCAGTTTGACAAGACCTCATCACGGTTCTATTGCCCTGATTAACGACGATTTAGATAGTTGCGTTGCTTCAACAGGTTTCGCTATTCTTAGGGAAATCAAACATCCAACTCTAAATCGTACATATCTTTATTCCGTGCTCCGAAGTCAACTGTGTTTATCTCAAATGTTACAGCGAAGTAGTGGAGGAAATTATCCCGCTATAACGAAAGACCAATTAACGCGGATTCTAATTCCAATCCCATTGCCTGAAATACAGGAGCAACTTGCTGAGGAAGTCTTGAGACTACGATCGGAAGTAACGAGACTCAGACAAGAAGCCGATGCTATTGCAGAGCAAGCAAAACAGAAAGTTGAACGCATTCTACTGGCGGAGGCATAGAGATGACCCGCGGAGAAGGTGTACTGCCACCGGAAAACTGGACTACCCTCTAAACCAAGACTGTGCTACAATAGCAATCTCACAGAAAGGTGCCTCCGATGGCGAAACGAAAACGAAGAAAATTCACCCTCGAGTTTAAATAGAAGATAACAAAATTATGAATGAAACACAAGGTAGAAAATTACCTGAATCACTTATACAAGCAACCGTTAAGATCTGGAAACCGGGGAATCACGGAACAGGTTTTCTTTGTCCATGCCCTTTCGTCGTTGATAATGCATTTTACGTCGTTTCTAATGAACATGTATTAAGAGATTTCGACGAGAAAAACACTCATATTCTGTTAAGTCAACCTACGAATGATTGCTACAAATCCCTACGCCCACTCTCAAACAAGGTGTATTCCCATCCGGATAAAAATATTGATCTCGCCTGTGTAATTGCCTATCAGAATTTATGTATTGAATCAGTAGGGCAATTTCATTTGGAAGCCCTCACACCGGACTATTTTTCTGAGCCATCTGATCCCATATCAATTGACAGTGAACTAATAGTTGTAGGTTATCCCATATCCCAAAGTTCTTGCTTTTATCCGTCTAATCCTTTTGAACAGAGCACGCGTTTAGTTAGGGACATCGGCAATGTAAGCGGTGAATCGGTACCCCATCTTCTTGCTATTAGACCGAGTCTAGAGGAAGGATCAAGTGGGAGTCCCGTGTTCATCCAAAGGTCTGGGAGATTTTTCGTGATAGGCGTTGTTCAAGGACGATGTAAAGACTATGGGATTATTATAAGACAGCATTATGTTGTCGAACTAATCGATTTCGCCGCAAAGAACCTCAGAGAAGCGTAGTGACGCGAGATGGTGGCTCTCTGGCACGCTTCGGTGGAATGCTGCTTCCAAGGGGCAGCGTCAGAGATTGCGCCAAATAATGCTCTGGAAGACCTGAAGTTTGCTAAGGACAGAAAACTTCAGGTCATTGCCTCATTCCGTAACGAATACGAAAGCGTTGAAGACTTTGAACGTGAAATTGGCGTTGAGGTGCCGCCAGAAATCAAACGATTGTTGATACTGTAGTCAGTACTCCGTTTGATTTGGATGCGTGGCAACGAGGCATAGATATTACAGGGCGGGAAACCTACCTCAGGTCTCCCTTTTTCTTACCAATCCATTTTACTTCCCAACCAAGTCCCCAATAATCACATTTCCGTTGCCATCCTCTTTCTCGTCGTTGAAAGTGAAAACGTCCGGGCGATCACAGTTATTAAAAACGTGATGCTCTACAAGAAAGAGCGTGAACGGTTCTGGTTCGGGGATCCCCTCGACGTGCGCAACCTCCGCGAGGATAGGAACTTGTAAGCATTGGTAAGACGCGCCGAATTCGATGTGTCGGTGGCGTGGTGCGCGTGAATTTGTGTTTTTTTGTTTTTTATGCTACACTTTTCAAACCAGTTTGGGTGGCACTACCACGAGACGGACCCCACTCCGTTTCTGCCACCCTCGTACCGTGGTAGGTGGAAAAGGGCTGGGGCTGGGAACAACCAATACCAACACTTTATATTATAGTGCCAGTTGAACCATCATATTAAGTAGTTTAGAATTTATCTGATTAGAAAGTAGGAAACATTAATGGACTTTATTGAAGAACTCAGGAATTTATCCGCCAGAATCACAAGGCAAAGAGATGTTATTCAGACCGAAGAGGCAACAAAAAATGCCTTCGTTATGCCGTTTATCAACCTTTTGGGATATGATGTATTTAACCCGACAGAAGTTGTGCCTGAATTTACTGCGGATGTTGGCACAAAACAGGGTGAAAAGGTTGACTATGCCATTTTCAAAGATGATGAAGTCATCATGTTGATTGAGTGCAAAAAGTGTGGTACGGATTTATCTGACGCTCATGCTACACAACTTTACCGTTATTTTTCAGTTGTCCACGCTCGGATCGCTTTATTGACGGATGGCATAGTGTATCAATTTTACACCGATTTAGAAGAATCGAACATAATGGATGCCAAGCCTTTCCTTGAATTCAGCATGCTTGATATTCAGCAACAGTGGGTCAATGAGCTCAAACGGTTTACCAAGTCCGGCTTTGATTTGGATGCAACGCTTACTGCTGCAAGCGACTTGAAGTATACAAAAGCGATAAAGCAGACCATGATGGAGCAACTGGAAGCACCGTCGGAAGATTTTGTTCGGTTTTTCCTGTCTTATGTCTATAGTGGTGTAAGAACACAGACGGTGGTTCAGCAGTTCACAGATATTGTCAAGCGCGCATTGAACCAGTTTCTCAATGAACAGATTAATCAACGCTTGCAGTCAGCAATCAGCAGAGAGGAAGTCGAAGAAGAGTCCGAGGAAGTCGAAGAGTCTGATGAGTCAATTGAGGAGGAAGTTGAGTCCCGTATTGAAACAACCGAAGAAGAATTAGAGGGATTCTACACCGTTAAGTCTATTGTCCGTGAAGTGATTGCCCCGAACCGAATTGGGCACCGAGACACCATAAGTTATATGTCAGTTGTGTTAGATGATAGCAGTCGAAAGCCTATATGCCGCCTTCATTTTAACAGTGATAGAAAAAAATACTTGGGTTTATTCGATGAGGAAAGAAACCATGAACGGATTGAAATTGAGAGCATAGACGATATTTACGAGTACGCAGAACAGTTAAAAGTAACTGCTCAACGTTATGATGCTCCTGCGGTCTCAGAGAGTTCAGAGGAATAGTTTCTGAGAGGTTCCGGCGTTGGGCGGATTGAATATCTGTCAATCCGTCTGGGACTGGACTACTCTGTACTGCCTACGGTTTTTTCGACTGCTGTCGGAATGGGATTAGGAGAGGGTTTTACATGAGAAAAGTTTTGACAACAGGTTCATTCCTTGTATTCGGTTTACTCGGACTGTCTTACATATTTATATTTTTCGGGACACCATTTGAAGTTCCCACTCCTGAGTCTCGCTTGAAGAAAACACAGGCAGAAGGTTTCGGGACTGCTATCGCGCAAACCCACCGAACGATGCCAGTATCCTATCCATTTGAAAATTTCACGGGTGATACAGCCTATAAAGTTGTGCGAGTTATTGATGGGGACACCGTCAAGATCGACTACAACGGTAAGCCTACGAATGTTCGGTTGATTGGTGTTGACACACCGGAGACAGTGCATCCGAATAAACCTGTTGAGGCGTATGGCAAAGAAGCATCCAATTTTACCAAGAATCTGCTACTCGGTGAATCTGTGTATCTGCGGTTTGATATAGACAAGACGGATACATACGGCAGACTCTTGGCATATCTTTACCGTGCGCCGGATGGGCTTTTTGTGAATTTGGAGATTGTCCGTCAGGGGTATGGGCATGCCTATACGCAATTCCCTTTTAAACATATAGAATTGTTCCGGTATTATGGGAATCGGGCTCGCGCTGCGGGGAAAGGTTTATATGGAGACCCAAAAGCGCGTGTCGCTTCACAGTCAGAGGCAGTGACTGTGGCAGAATCGGAGTCGGAAGATGAAGTCTATGTGACACGCACTGGGCGGAAGTATCATCGTGGCGACTGTAAATGGTTGAGTCGAAGCAAGATTCCGATCTCGTTGGCGGAAGCGAAAGAACGTTATAGTCCGTGTGGTTGGTGTAAGCCGCCTCGGTAGTTCCCGGTGCCTGATGACACGCTTGTGGTGGCAGTAGAACATAGGCAGGGGTGGCTCATCCCGCTGGCATGGGAATTTGTCAGCGAGGTGTGGGCGTATGAGCGGGGGTATTCGGTGTCGGAAACGGTGTATGACTATGAGAGCGAGGTGGGGATTATTGTCTGAATCGCGGATTTGCGCGGATTAGACGGATTACGCGGATTTTTTAGTAGAAGGCGGTGTCGTCTGAAGTAGGATAACCGTCCTAACTCTCCAACCCCCATATCTCTCCTTATCAGCGGACACAATTCACGGATTTTCAGGAAACTGCCAAATCCCTGAACCAAACCTACCTTTATTTTTTCATTTTATGCACGAAATCCACTCAAAAATGTGGTCTTTATAATCAAGATGTCGCGCGCAAATCACTGAATTGAGCGTTCGTGGGTTTATATGCGCGGAAGTTCCAGCGAGGCGAGAGAACTTCAGTGAAATCTGGTCGCTGTATCCCAATTCTAACAAGGAACGTAGGGAAGATAATTTGTAATTTTTCTGTGTTTTTGATAGACTTCTAAGAACTTGGCGGATAGGCATATCACCTCGGCGCGCTCCGCGTCGATGCCTATCCACCCCTGTGATACAGGGTGAATGCCGGGTTGCGAAGGGACACCTTGTTGAACATTCGTTTTTTTATCGGAGGGTTGGGGTACTCCTTTCTGCTTGCAAAGTGTCGCTGAAGCACTAAGTCGTCTACTATTTCGCATTATAAACGGATAACGATATGAATCAAAATTTGGTGAGGAGATTAAAATGTCTGATAAAGTTGAAACTGGCACTACATTCGCTGTACATCATATCAAGGTTGTTGCTGAGTTTTCATGGTACTTTCGTGCTCAAAAGAGAGGATTCCTCGAAGGATGCAATCTGACCGAAAAGCAGTTCGAGGAAATTCGGTCAACCCCTGAGTATAAGGAGCGCGTGTTTAACCTGATATTTGAGAACCGTTCGGCTGAGGAGTTTGAGGCGTGGGTAGAGGATTACCATGATGACATGCCCCGAAAGTTTGGTAAAATTGTGGGTCTTGATCCAGAAGATGTCCCAAACATGGTTGAGCAGGTGCGTCAAGCGCATGCCGATATCGCGGCTGGCAAGGGGCGGAAGCCCTGGAGATTGTAGCAGGTCCCTCACGCTGCGTGAAGCAGACTTCAACGATGGTCCACACGCTACAAGACTATATCCAAAGGCTGCACGGCTTACAGGACAGAAGGCAGACCCCTCATAAACCGTTTCTCTTGTTAATCATCATGGAGATGCTTGAGAGTGGCGAACTCTCCGAAAATCGTATCCCTTTCAGAGAAATTGAAAAGAGGAAGCCTTTCTTTGCAGATCTAATTGCGGTTTTCAATAGGTTGAACATAAAGAGCTGGCAACCGAGTATCCATAATCCATTTTTCCATCTGAAAACCAATGGGTTCTGGCACTTGGATCCTGCCGAACTGCAATCAAGGTCTACTGCGATAACCCCTACAGAGGCGTATCTTCGCAACACGGATGCTGTTGCCAAACTGGACGAGTCGCTTTTTCTTTTGTTTGTAATGCCCGAGTATCGGGAGATACTCCGTCAGACCCTGATCCGCACCTATTTTTCAAATATTAGGCATGAGATTGAACAGATCATTGAGGAACACCGAATTCTCAGTTGTGAGCACATAGCGGGGGACATCGAAGGATATAGCCAACAATTGATGGAAGCTGTCGAACACCCATTTTCGATGCAGAGAGATGTAGCGTCCGTGCAAATAGAAACACCGGTGCGGAGTGCCGGTTTTCGCAGGGCGATCATGAAGATTTACGATTACACCTGTGCGGTCTGTGAGTTGAATATCCGTGCGTCGAGGGGAGAGAGTGTAACCGATGCCGCCCACATTATCCCGTTTGCTGTTTCATACAACGACGATATTCGGAACGGGATGTCTCTTTGCAAATTGCATCACTGGGCGTTTGATACCGGATTAATTTCTTTAGACGATGACTATCAAGTTATCGTCTCACCCTCGATGTCCGAGCAAGGTCCGACAGCGTCGATGTTAACCCAATTGCGTAACAGACGTATATGGTTGCCGAGAGACGGGGAACACTATCCTGCCCAGGATGCCTTGACGTGGCACCGGGAGAAAGTTATGAGAGAGTAGCACGGCGTAAGGCTTAATATGGACTGAAATTTGAGTGAATATGTAGCGGATAAGGACGAAACTTGTATTTTTTTGTTTTTGTGTTATACTTTTCAAACCAGTTTGGGTGGCACTACCACGAGACGGATTCCATTCCGTTTTCTGCCACCCTCCCACCGTGGTAGGTGGAAAAGAACTGGGGCTGGGAAACTCAGATAAACACACTATCCTGATATACAAACACAATTGGAGGTTTAACGTATATGGCTTTTATTTTAGCGTTGATTTACTTAGTCTTATGTGTGGTGAACTTGATATACAACATCTTTATTGAGAAATATCAAAGTGGTCTTGAAGCACTGATGGTTATGGGAATAACAGCAATCGGGATATATCTGTCGTGGTCTGTGATGTCAAGTAGTTTGCGCGGGAGAAAATAACTTGGCGGATAGGCGTATCACCTCGGCGCGCTCCGCGTCGATGCCTATCCAATCCCGTGATACGGGGTGAATGCCGGGTTGCCAAGGGACACCTTGTTGAACATTGGGTTGGGTAGCCCTTTCTGCTTACGAAAGGTACCTGAAGCACACGGTGGGGTCTATTTGTCATGATGAAGGCATAACGATGTGCATCAAGCACGGCTTATAGGAGAGGATCAAAGAGTATGGGAATGCAGTTGCGTTTTTGTGAATCCGAAATCAATGACTTGGCGAATCAATACACGGAAAGCCAGAGAGAAGAAAACCGCATGAGAGAACAGTACCTGATTGACCTCAGATGCGACGTTCTGGACCGCGGCTATCTCACGAAACAAGAATTGCACACAATAGCGCGTTGGAAATCACCCAGACGTGCAGCCCTTACCTTAGAGAATACCGACGACCTCATAAAAGAGATCATGGAAGAGGCATTCACGTCCACAGATGACTGGACAAAATTGCTAACGTTGACTCGGTTACAAGGCATCGGACAACCAACCGCTTCTGCCATCCTACACCTTTATGATGAAGGGCGGTATCCGATACTTGATATACACGCGCTTTGGTCTGTTGGGCTGGAATGGAAAAAAAGAACTGCCTATCCGTTTTGGCTGGACTATGTCCAGTTTTGTCGGGACATTGCAAACCGAAACGGGATATGCATGCGGACGCTGGATAGAGCGTTGTGGTTTTATTCGTATGACAACAGTGCCGGAAACTACGATGAGGGTTGATATGAAGAAAAAGGTTCGTGTGTTCTTGAGTTTTGAGTTTGGCAGGGATGATGAATTGCATTACAATTTCTACTTGCAGGCGGTGCTGTATTCACAATATGAGATAATAGATTATTCACTCAATGAGCCGTATCATCCGGATGCACGTTGGCTGGAGAAGGCACGCAAGCAGATTGCTCTCTCGGATATTGTTATCGTGATGGTGGGACAGGATACACATAACGCCACAGGTGTTGAAAAAGAGGTAGGAGAGGCTCATCAGTTAGGGAAGCCGATGTTTCAGGTGCGTCCACGGAAACGCACGCATGGCGAAGTACGCGGAGCCGGTGAAGTGGTTCCGTGGAAATGGAAGCGGATTGACGCGAAGATTGCCGAAAAACTGTCGAAATGAGGCGTTATTACACCACCAGTAGTACCGACTTGAATCGAGAAACGACTATGAATGACAAAACAAGAGCAAGAAACTACTATGCAGCAGCTATCAGTTTGTTTCAGGAACCCACAGCAGATGACTGCGAGAGGGCGATAGAACTCCTCAACAAAGCGGTTGGTTTTTACCCTGATTTTTCGGAGGCGTGTCGGTTTCGTGAAGATGTCTGGCACACTCTGCTCAAGTCGTTGGACCCGGAGGATCACAACGAAACTTATGAGCAATACCTCAGATCCCCCGCATGGGAGGTAAAGCGAGACGCGGTGAGACAGCGTGATGGAGGTCACTGCATCTGTGGTGCTCCGGCGACTGCGTTGCATCATAAAACCTATGACAATATCGGGAGGGAACCTCTTTCTGACTTGGTCATGCTATGTGAGGAATGCCACGAGAGAGTACACCAGCCCCGTGTGCCATCCGATCCGCAATCTGCCATGCAACACCCCTTAGAGAGCCTTCCTGAAGCAGTCTCTGTCAAGGAAGCATTTCGTGCATACATTGACCGTGAAAGTGATATACTTCAATTAGTTGATTCTGGTACGACTGGACATCAAGACTATGTTGATTATGAGGCGGGGTATCCAACGGAAAACGGTTACCATCAGATTTGGATGAGTGCCTGGGTGCCTATGGGTCGTAACGAGATTACTGCATTAATATCGATACAATCAGATTCAAGGTATTTTGAATCGCATTATAAGAAGTTTGAAGAACACAAATATAGGATTGAGGAAACATTCTCGTTTGAAGAAGTTAAACTCAGAACGGCGGGTAAAGTTTCGCAGTTACGCGTGGTGAAGAAGGACGTAGATTTGGCCCAAGCAGCCAATCGGGACATAGCGTTTCGCTGGTTGCGCGAGAACCTGGAAAAGTTGTACTGGGTGCTTCGTGTACATGATACTTTAGGGTGGGATACGCCTGCATCTACCGACGAAATTTTGAAAGTATAAGTAACCAGAGGTATTGTGTTCTCAGTTCTCTTTAGGAGAACGTTCCTCTTCCGATATTGGACATCTTATGAAAGAAATGATGAAATCGGTCGTTGAGAAAATCGTGTTTATACTTATCGGGGCACTTGTTGCTTTATCGGGGGTTTTTGTTGGACACTTTTACCAAGGGAAAAACGCTCCCGGTGATAATAACGTATCGGATAATGTGGAGCAGTATAGTGACGAGGAAAAATTTGTTATTAATGAATTTAGAGAGAGCATGTATCATCCGAGATCACTACGAATTGTAAGCATTACTTCAGAAGATATGTTCTCGTACGATGGAATTAGGAAATGGCCCGAGGCAGATAGAATTTATCTTTCGGGAAAAGGGGATGTTAAAGTTTATACAATCAAATATAGCGGGACAACTGCTTATGAAGCACTTAGGTTGGGCACAACGATGGACACAACGATAGGGGCGTATTGGAACGATGATCTTCTTGGTCCAACATGCTACTTTTTTAAGGATGACTAAACTTTTCTGACCACAAGGCAGCTGTAGACTCAATAGAATTCATCGCAATCCATACGGATGGAACATTCTCAAAACTTTTTGTGTTCGGAATGCTAACAATATCCGTAGCTTATGTAGTCATTAGCATTTGGACGTGGTGGGTACGTGACAGTTGGTTGGTGCGGGGTATAGCAACTCTCATTGCAATAGGGAGATAAGGTGTTTGACTTACTTTTTGAGAGTGTTCCGATTGCCTTACAGTCTATAAGCCAAGTCCTAAGAGGAGCTAACTGTGTCGATATTTGATCGTTTCAATAGGAAGGAAAATCAACAAGAAAAAGAAATTTTCCGCGACCCCCCACATGAAGAATTTTGGAGAGGTTTCTATGAGTACCTAAAAGAAAAGAACAGCACTTTGCGTCATTTCGGTAGTTTAACTCATCGTGGTCAATTGTATGACTTAATGAGAAACGGAATATCCTACTCCGGATGTGATTTTGGGCTTATGCATTTTGGCATAAATAAGAATCGGTTTATGGCACGGTATATTTGGTTGGTTGGCGCGTTTCACCCTGATGGCCGTTGGTTGAGTGCGAAGATCAGATTAAAGAAAGATGTTAGCGAGGATCTGTTTGATATTTTGAAAAGGGATATAGAATCTATTGAGTCTCACTTTGAGAACCGTCATGAATTTGAGTGGGATGCACAACCCCAATACAGCATAGGTGTTTTCAGAGATGGCATAGATTTCAAGGATAAAGAGAATTGGAAAGAATTGTTTGAATGGCTTTGTGTCAACCTTGAAAAATTAGAACAGGTATTTATGAACCGGCTCGCCCTATACTTCTACGAGGATATATTAAACAAGACCTTCGCCGAAAAATAATTAGTTTATGAATATCGTCCGAATTCAATCGCGTCGGTGTGTCAGGAGCCGATGAAGACGGATGGAACTTTCACAGGCCATCCAGAGAATACGTCATTGGACGAATGAGCTCGAAAGAGATCCTGCTAAAATAACCTACAGAGGAAACACCGAATGTCGAAGTCGAAAATGCCGAAAGCCGTTCATCAGTGGATATACAAACTGAAAGGACTTTTACCGGCACCTGAGCAAATCATAAACAAAGCTGCGAAGAAGATACGCGGACGACGGGTCCAATCTAAAACGACACCCGAACCAACACAGGAACCGACACAGCAAACTATGACTGAAACAGTGCCTACACCCGAACCGGATCATGCACAGGCGACATCTGTACCGCAAGCACAGCCAACACCACCTGAATTCGCGCAGGAGCGTTATGAAGAAACACCTTCATGGGCAGATGACCGAGCCTTCGGTAGAAACACGAGGTATTCGTCAGCACGTGCACAAAGAACAGTGGATGTCAATTGGATACAAAACTCTGATGGCAACTGGTATTTACTGGATGAGTTACCTCGAAGTCTACCGAGCCTGCGGTGCAATGGTGTTTACATCTTGTGGTATTTTGATGAGTCTCAAGTGCCTCAAACCGTCAGGGTTGGTATAAAAGATGTCAACGATCATTTAGGGATCCTACGTAAGGATCCTGAAGTTGAAAAGTACGTCGGTCACCGTTTATACATCACGTGGGCAGCGGTTAGATCGTCTTCTTTAGATGATCTGATCGGGATATGGTCTTATCTCTGCAAGGAATTAGAACCGCTTGTGGGACCGCGATGTCCACAAGTGGACACAACCCGAGTGGGACTGCCATGGGATCTTATCAAGGAGACTTCTGGATCAGCAGCAGTAAAACCAACACCTGCATCAGGTCCCAACCCGCAACAACAAGAAGTTTCCGGAGCCTCAGCAATATCAGCACCCACTCCTCAACAACAAAAGACTCCTATCAAGGAGGCTTCCGGAGCATTAGCCGTAGAACAAACACTTACATCAGGTCCTAACCTCCAACAACAAGAAGCCATCCAGATCACCGAAGGCCCCCTGCTCATTATTGCAGGGCCTGGCTCTGGCAAGACCTTTACACTCGTTGAACGGATCCACCATCTAATCTCCGAGAAAAATATCCAACCCGAGCAGCTATTCGTCTCTACCTTCACCGAGAAAGCCGCCGCCGAGCTCATCACCCGGGTCTCGTCAAGATTGGCTGAGGACAACATTGATGTTAATCTCAACGAGATGTATATCGGCACGTTCCATTCGATCTGTCTTCGGTTCCTTGAAGAGAACCGCGATTTTACCCGCCTGAAGCGTAACTTCACCCTGTTAGATCAGTTCGATCAACAGTATTTTCTCTATCAACGGCTCTTTGACTATCAAGCGATTGAGGGTGCTGAGCACATCATAACAACCTCGTCTTGGAGAGGTGCGGCGCAACTTATGACGTGGGTAAACAAGGTGAGCGAGGAGGCACTGGATCCGGAAGATTTACTGAACGCCCCCGAGCCTGAAGTTCAGGCATTAGGTCGTTGTTATCAACAGTATCAGAAACATCTGGAAGAAGAGAACTATCTCGATTTCTCCACCATCCAGCTTGAAGCATTGCGTTTGCTTGAAAACCACTCAGAGATACTTGATGAAATCCGAGAGAAGATTCAGTATTTGATGGTTGATGAGTATCAGGACACCAACACCATCCAAGAACGTATCCTGTTCAAACTCGCAGAACCCGATTTCAATCTGTGTGTTGTCGGCGACGACGATCAGGGACTTTACCGGTTTCGGGGTGCGACGATCCGTAACATCCTTGAGTTTCCACAGAACAATTTTTCAGGTGCCGTCTGCCAGCAGGTCAGACTCACCACGAATTACCGATCTCATCCGGATATCATTGAATTCTATAACGAGTGGATGGATGCCGCCAATACCCCTGATTTCCCCGGTTGGATAGCGGATGGTAAGACGTTCCGTTACGAGAAGGAGATCGTTCCGGACGCTGAAAACGAATTTGTGGAGATGCCTACTGTGATGAAAGTTTCAGGGGATCTGGAGTCTGAAGATTGGCATGGGGAAGTCCTGGCATTTCTTTATCGTCTCAGGGATAGCGGTGCCTTGACAGATTGGAATCAGGTTGCTTTCCTTTTTTCGTCGGTGAAGAATGCGAAAGCTGTTGCGCTGGCGAAGGCGTTAGAGGCGGATGGCATCTCGGTCTACTCGCCGCGCTCGAATCAATTCTTTGATCGCAGGGAAATTCGCTTAATGATCGGCGCGCTGATGTCCCTCTTTCCGCAGTCTCGAGAGGCCCGGGAATGGAAGGGAGGTGTGCAGTTTGGAATCTGGGGGAATTACTGTAACGACTGTTATCAGGAATTTTCCGATGAATGTCGCAATCCAGAAAATAGGACACTCCATGAGTGGTGTCAAGAACGAGCAGAAATGCATCATCCGCTGACTGACGCGACAGACTACGTTTTCTCTGGGCTGTTCTATAGGTTGTTGCAGTTCCCCTTATTCAGTCAATATCTCGGCGATGTAACACAGGGCGGTGTGATTGACAATCGTCCCGCCCGGAACTTAGCGATCTTCTCACAGTTACTCAATAAGTATGAATACCTGCATCACATTACTGTCCTCACGCAGAATAATCTTAATGGACATCTCCGGCGGCTGTTCAATCAATTTTTCCGTTTTTTGAAGGATGGCGGTATCGACGAATATGAGGATGCGTCTGAATACGCCCCGAGCGGCTGTGTCTCATTTATGACGATCCACCAGTCGAAGGGATTGGAGTTCCCTGTCGTGATCGTGGATTCATTGTACTCGGTGCCTCGCAAACAATACACCGACCTTGATGAGTTGCTTCAGGAGAATTACTACAGCAAGAATCCGTTTGAGCCGTTGGAACAAACCAAGTTCTACGATTTCTGGCGACTGTACTATACCGCCTTTTCCAGAGCACAGAATCTCTTGCTCCTCACGTGTCAGGAGAAAACAGGTCGCGGGCGTACCCCGTCAAAATATTTCACGCCTGTCTATACTCCGATCTGTTCTTGGCGGGACGCGGCATTTCAACCTGAAGATCTCACGCTCGAAACGATCAAGGACGTAGACCTCAAAAGCGAGTTTTCATTCACCTCGCACATTACCGTTTTTGAGGATTGCGCCAGACAGTACAAATTCTATCACGATCTCGGCTTCGCCCCGATTCGCCGGGAGCCAATTCTCTTTGGGACATTAGTCCATCAGACGATTGAGGACATCCACAAAGCCGTCCTGAGCGGCGAAAAACATGTTGTAACCGATGCACAGATTGAGAATTGGTTTGAGGCGAACTATACGTATCTTTCTCGACAGGAACGCCTCTATCTAAATTCAAGTGGACGAAAAGCAGCATTGGATCATATTCTGAGATATGCGAACCGTGAACAAGAAACCTGGGATCGTCTGCGTGAAACGGAGGTACCAGTCTCGCTTGTCAAAGATTTGTATATTCTCAAGGGACATGTGGATCTGATTCGTGCAGAAGGCAACACGGTGGAGATTGTCGATTTCAAGACGGAACAAAAACCTGTTAATATCGACCAGGAGAGTGTAGACCGTTACCGCCGTCAACTGGAGGTGTATGCGCACATCATTGAAGAACGCACAGGGAACCAGGTGAGTAAGATGCACCTCTACTATACAGGCGAGGGCGACGGTAATCCGTATGTCAGCTTTGACAAAGATGCCCGATCGATTGAGCAGACGATGACGATGTTTGATGGAATAGTTGCGCGTATTGAAGACAGAGATTTTGAAATCGCTTCCCGTCCTGAGAAACTTTGTGGGAACTGTGATATGAAAGCATATTGTGACGCGAAGTAACGAAACTTGACGACTGCCAGATGGTCTACATAATTAATTAATAAATTCGAGGGGACTCATTCTATGGGAAAAGAAAGATTTGACGAAAGACTTACCAAACTGCTCAAAACCAATCCAGATTTTGTTGATGACACGCGTGAACTTCTCCGAGATAAGATTAAAATCCTTGCATGGGAGTTTGACCATAATCTCATTAACCTGCTGCTGAGCGATCCAGAGGTAGAATCAAAATTCTTTGAAGAAGTCAATGAACGCTGGATTTTCAACAACAATATCTTTATTGACTATATCAACGACAAAAATTTCCTCTCTGATTCCTACACCCAATTCCGCAATCGGATCGGCCTGAATATTGACAATAAATCTCTCCGCGAACGTGGCGAAGTTGCACTTGTCTGGCCCTATAAGGATTGTGTCTTGGAAGGTGGGCAGACGAACGATAAAGAAAAACGTCAAGAGATCTTCTTCAATGAACTGCTCGCTCCGGACGAAATCAACCGGATGCTTGATCCAAAGGTACTTACCAACTGGAAGCGTCATACCACTACTGGTGAGGTGGAAGTGATAGGCATACAGCGTGATGAAAACGGAATCATTAGCGAAAACCTCATCATCAAAGGTAATAATCTTATCGCTCTTCATTGTCTAAAAGAGGAATTCTGCGGACACGTCAAACTGATTTACATTGATCCGCCGTATAATACTGGAAGTGATAGTTTCGGTTACAATGATAGTTTTAACCATTCCAGTTGGCTGACCTTTATGAGAAACCGATTGGAAGCGGCACGGGAATTATTAAGAAATGATGGTGTTATTTTTGTCCAGTGTGATGATAATGAGCAAGCTTATCTGAAAGTTTTAATGGATGAAGTTTTTGGTAGTGAAAATTTTATCTCAAATTCCGTAGTTGTGATAAATAGAGGTGGTCGAGATTATGGAGGGATAGCGCGAACCCATGAATACCTTTTGGTATACTCAAAGGAGTCGCAGACACAACTCAATCATATTAAAGAAAAGGACAAGAAATTTGACTATGAGGATGATTTGGGTGGCTTCAACCTAATGGAGTTGAGGAATCGAAATATTCTATTTAACGCCGAAAATCGTCCAAATTTATGCTATCCGTTTTATGTTAACCCAATGGGTGTGGATGCTTCTGGTTTATTGGAAGTTTCCTTAAAAAGAAAACAAGGTTTTGTTGAAGTAATGCCATTAAAGTCGCAAGGGATCCAGACTGTTTGGAGATGGGGTAAAGAAAAGGCACGTGAGCACTTAAACACAGAGATAAAAGGGAAAGCAAAGCGGGATGGTGGCTATATGGTTGTCCAAAAACACAGGAGTGCCTCTAAACGACAAAGAAGTGTTTGGGATGAAAAAGAGTTTGTAAACGAAAGGGGAACCGAGCATATAAAAGCATTGTTTGGCAGAAAAGTCTTTGATTATCCAAAATCTGAATATCTCATTGCACGAATTATTGAACTTGCTAGTGACGTAGGAGACATTGTTCTTGATTTCCATCTCGGATCTGGTACGATCGCCACCGCTGCTCACAAAATGGGAAGACAGTATATCGGTATTGAGCAAATGGACTATATTACTGAGATTCCCGTGCCGCGACTCGATAAGGTGATTGCTGGTGAGCAAGGTGGAGTTTCCAGGTTTGTCGGTTGGCACGGCGGCGGTAACTTTATCTACTGTGAACTCATGCAATACAACGAGGCTTTCATGGCTCAAATTCAGTCGGCACAATCTACTGAAGAACTCCTGTATATTTGGCGTAGGATGTCGAGGGAGTCTTTTCTGAACTGGTATGTCAAACCAGAGCAGCCAGAAGAAGCGAAAAACGATTTTATCGCTATCAATAACATAGACAAACAGAAGTCCTTGCTGGTGGAATTACTGGATAAGAATCAGTTGTATGTTCATTATTCCGAAATTGAAGATGCAAAATTTGCGATTAGCGAAACAGATAAAGCACTCAATCGTGAGTTTTATCGTGAATAAACTTTTACCAATTGCCTGCTATAGGAGAATGATATGAGCGAAATTTACTCTTTTGAGAACAATGTGGCTTATATTAAAGAGAAGCGGAATGATGATCATTGGAATCGAGCATACCGTTTCTTTTTTCCTGAAATGTCTCGTATAGAAGAGATTTCTGAGACAGATCCACGCCAGAAAGTTGGAATTGATCAGATAGTCTATCTGAAGGATGGAACGCAATATAACATAGACGAGAAGGTAGATAGGAAAGGGTATCCCCGATTTCCTATAGAAATTTGGCAAGCCCATAATAAAGGTTACCCCGGGTGGGCGGTGAAAGAAGGGCAGCAGACAGACTATATTGTTTATCTGGTTGAGCCGGATCGGGACTATTATCTGATTCCTTACAAAGAGTTGAAGGACGTTTATCGCGAAAATGAGCAACAGTGGTTAAACTATGCCCAAAATCGTCTTAATGGCTTTATCTATGGAAAAGCCTGGAATAACACAAGAGATGGTGAACCATGGCATACCCATAATGTCTGTGTGCCTTTTAAATTGCTGAGGAAGCATATCCCTACTATACAGTTATGGAATCCGGGTGAATATGAATAGGAAGGTAGATGATGCGTGATTTATTGAACTATCAACAACAATTTCTTTATCAGCAACTTGACGTACTGTCCGGATTTGGGAATTTGGATAAGGATATCCCTGACAGTATCACACAAAATCTGAATCCCGAATTTGAAATCCGTGAGTATCAAGAGGAAGCCTTTGCGAGGTTTATCCACTGCTTCCATAACGATTTCCCCGGCAGGCGTGCGCCCCTGCATTTTCTCTTTAACATGGCAACCGGTAGCGGGAAGACGCTCATCATGGCGGGGTTAATCCTCTATCTCTACGAGAAAGGATACCGCAATTTTCTCTTTTTCGTCAATTCTACCAACATCATCAAAAAGACACAGGACAACTTCCTGAATCCGCTCACCTCAAAATATCTCTTTGACAAAGAGATTTATATTGGTGGGAAGCGAGTTACACTCACAGAAGCAGAGAATTTTGAAAGTGTTAACGAAAATGATATTAACATCTGTTTTACGACGATTCAGCAGCTCCATACGGATATGACGAGAGAAAAAGAGAACGCCTTAACCTATGAAAGTTTCGCAGACCAGAAAATCGTTTTGTTAGCAGATGAAGCACACCATATGAATGTCAGCACCCGTTCTCAAGCCCAGTTGAACCTGCTTGAAAGTTGGGAAAACACCGTGGAACGTATATTCAAGTCCAACGCGGACAACCTGCTATTGGAATTCACCGCCACACACGATTATGAAAACAGTAATATGGTTGAGAAGTATAGCGATAAGGTTATCTACCGGTATGATTTTAAAAACTTTCGGGATGATCAGTTCTCCAAAGATGTTACGCTCGTGCATTCCGACTTAGATTTGCAGGATCGTATTTTACAGGCACTGATTCTCAATCAGTACAAGCAGCAGGTTGCATCAAAGTACAATATTCAACTGAAACCCGTCATACTGTTCAAGGCACAAAAGACAATCGCTCAGTCACAAGAGAACAAGGCAAAATTCCACAAATTGATGGATGGGTTGACAAGAGACCAGATTGATAAGATACGATCGTCAGCCGTTGAGGTAGTTCAGCGGGCATTCTGCTTTTTTGATGAAAGAGAGATAAGTTCCGAGCGGTTGGTACGAAATCTGAAATCGGATTTTCATGAGCGATATTGTCTTTCTGTGAACGATGAGTCAGAGAAGGACACCCATCAAATTCTTGTTAACACGCTTGAAGATAAAGACAATCCGATCCGTGCCATCTTTGCCGTGCAGAAACTCAATGAGGGGTGGGATGTACTGAACCTTTTTGACATCGTGCGTTGTTATGAAACCCGCGATACAAGATTCAGCAAACCCGGCAAAACAACGATTTCTGAAGCGCAATTGATTGGGCGAGGTGCACGCTACTTTCCTTTCATACTGCCTGAAGATGGCAATGCAGCTGACCTGTCTGAGAATGCTGGGAAATTCCGACGAAAGTTCGATAACGATCTTAATCATGAACTCCGTGTGTTAGAAGAACTCCACTATCACAGTCTCAATGATTCTCGCTACATTTCTGAGATTCGAACTGCCCTTCGAGACGAAGGTATTATAGACGAAACAGTCGTGACTCGCGAGTTAAAGTTGAAGGACACGTTCAAAGAAACGGATCTTTATAAATATGGTGTTGTTTGGTTGAATGAACGAGAGGAAAGAGACTATCAAAATGTCAAATCCTTTGCAGACTTGGCGGGTCTGAGTGTGAGCCAGATCAATCACATGCATACGATCCGTTCTGGGTCTGGGGGTGCGACGGCTGTAATGGAGGATGAAGAAACTGAAGGCATACAGGACGCAGGCAGTCAGGAGATCAAGATAGTTGATATTGAACAGAATATCGTTCAGTCCGCTATTGCCCGCAATCCCTTTTTCCAGTTTGCGTCACTCAAGCAATGTTTCCCGCAGTTGACCTCTATGGATGAATTTAGGACTTCAAGCAGGTATTTAGGTGGAATCGTTATCACTTTTAGAGGTGATTTTTCCTATTTGAAAGAGAATCCCTCGGAAAAACTCACTGCGTGTTGCGACCTGTTAGATAAAATTGAGATTGAACTTCGCAAGCAAATTACCGAATATAAAGGCACAAGACGTTTTCACGAGCAACAAATCAATGCTATCTTCACCGATAAAACCCTGAAATTCAGTGCTGACAATCCTCGTATCAGTGCGGATAGTGAAGAATTTGATGAGAACTTTTTGCCCGTTAAAGATTGGTATGCATTTAACAAACTTTATGGGACCAGTGAAGAAAGGGGGCTTGTGAGACTCTTGAGCAGATGGATTCGCGCATCCGAGGAAACCTACGAAGATGTCTATCTGATTCGCAACGAACGGCATTTTGTGCTTTACAACTTCTCTGATGGACGGGCATTTGAACCGGATTTCGTGCTGTTCCTACGCGAAACAAACGGAAAATCGGTGACTTACCAACTTTTCATCGAGCCGAAAGGTCAACATCTCATAAAACAAGATAAATGGAAAGAGGATTTTCTGAAAGAGCTCTGTGCTGAATGCGACAGCAGACTCTTGACAGAGGATAGCAAATATTGCGTTGTGGGTGTGGGCTACTTCTATAACAGTGAACGTGAAAATAAATTTAGGAATAGGTTCAATGAAGTGCTCGGAGAGGCTCGCCAAATGCAAGAATCAAGATAATTGTGTTGGTGTAGTTTCGTACTGAAAAATATGCGGGACTGAGACCCTTCGGCGAAAGATAGTTTAACGCCTTGTGCTAATTAGAATTTCATAGATTTTTGGTTATGCGAGGACAAGGTCTTTGAGTTTCATCAAAGGGCGTCCGAGACACTGATTCAAGAAAGCCCCGAGCAGACAGGTTTCCCCAAACTTATTGCTCATTCGGGTCTGAAGTCCCCACTGCGTTCGTGCACGCACCCGAGAAACGTGGAACTGTTCGGTGAGTTGACCAATCGTAGTGTCAATGCGTCTGCGCACCCGGACGTGAAGTTTGCGAAAGTCCATCGGGTATTGCTGCTACGGATGTTGAAGCGGAAATGTACCTTTTTTGTTGACAAAGAAGTTAAAAAGGTGTGTAATATAAGAAAGGGGCGATGTGGGTCGCCCCATGCCAACCAAATGAACCGAAGTGAAATTTGTCATTTTGTGTCAGCGGTTTTATTTTACTTCTGCTCGTCATGAAATGTCAACCTTTATTTTTTAATCAACATGCTTTATCTAAGCGATAATGGGATTTAGATTTCTAACAGGAGACGATTCATGTCGAAAGAAAAGAAGAATTTGGAAAATGCGGATTTAAACAAAGAGCGGAAAGTTAAGAATCGGAAGCAAAAGGAGGCAGAACGTGGGAAACACTATTACGCGAACACCCACAAATTCAGTCAGGAAAACGCCCTGCTTCCTGCCAAGTTTAGTAATAAGATAATCTGTGGTGACTCACTAGTTATTCTCAAAGAGTTGCCTGACAATTGTATCGATCTCATCTTTACCTCCCCACCGTACAACTTTGGGCTGGACTACGAAGATACCGAAGATGCTTTTGCGTGGGACTCTTACTTCAAGTCTTTGTTTAGTATCTTTGATGAGTGCATTAGAGTTCTGAAATATGGCGGACGTATCATCGTGAATGTTCAACCCCTATTTTCAGATTACATTCCAACGCATCATTTTATTTCTCAGCACTTTATCCACAAAAAACTCATCTGGAGGGGTGAGATTTTGTGGGAAAAAAACCACTACAATTGCAAGTTCACGGCTTGGGGTAGTTGGAAGAGTCCATCGAGTCCTTATCTCAAATATACTTGGGAGTTTTTAGAAATCTTTTGTAAGGGAGATCTAAAAAAATCTGGTGATCCAAAGAATGCTGATATTGACGCTGACTCATTCAAGGAGTGGGTTTCAGCGAAATGGACGATCGCACCAGAGCGGAACATGGACAAATTTAAACATCCTGCGATGTTCCCAGAGGAATTAGCAAATCGAGTGCTCAAGCTTTTCAGTTTCAAAGGGGATGTTATTCTTGATCCTTTCGCAGGGGTTGGAACAACCTGTCTCTCCGCGTTTAAACACCAGCGTCCTTATTTGGGCATAGACATTTCGCCCGAATATTGCCAAATCGCGGAGGATAGGTTACGTCTCTTACCTCTTAATGTAGAATAGTTTCTACTCGCAACGCCAGCCTATAGGATAAAACCGCAAATGCCCCTTTCTTACCCCGATGATAAATCAATTGTAGACTTGTATACAGCAGGTATACAGGCAATGTTTGAACTAACAGGTGGACAGATTCGTGGTAAAAAGGGGGCACTTGCCGAAAGGATAGCTGAGGCGATAGTCCGTTTGGCGTGGCGTGAATTAGGGGCTGAAGAAGACCGACTTACTGTGAAAAAACAAACCCAACCAATTTATATAGATGAAAATTATGTTAAGACACTTAAGCATGGATACCTCCGGCATGATATCAGACAGAATAAGGATAAATATATTTACGAGATAGAATTCGATAGAGCTGTAGAAATAGACAACCGCTTTGTCTTAGGTGTAGAATGCAAGGCGTTCACTGACCAAACTATGTTCAAAAGATCTCTAAAAGAATTTGAGTTAACTCTGCATCTACTCTTCCCAGAACTGCTTTTTTGTATATTTCAACTCGAAAATGGCTTAGGAGGAGATTACGGAGATGTGAGTAATCCGAAGCAATTAGGCAGTGGATCAACACACACACTAATCTCCCACTCTCCAACTGAAAGTTTAGAAATCATTACTCTTCTTGATGGTAATCACAATCCAAACAAAAAGATACATACACGCGAACATTTCAAAAATCTTCCTACAAAAAATGTGGCAGTGTGTGTCAGCAAATTTCGTGATATGCTTGCTGATTTTGTTTAGTAGGGGCTTCATTTTCAGTGTAAAATGGTTCACATTCACGATCTCCAAATTACAACAGGAAATCGCTAAATGGCACTTCTCTATCCTGACTATAAATCAATTGTAGATTTATATGAAGATGGTATACACTCAATGTATGATAACAAGCGTCAGGGAGGAAAGGATCGGTCATCAAAAGGCGCACTTACTGAGAATATTCTTGAGGCTATAGTCCATTTAGCATGGCATAAGATCGGGGGTAAAACACATTGTCTGTATATAGCTAAACGACGAGTGAACGTTCCTATTGACGCAGATTATGTCCGAAATCTAACTCCTGAATCCACGCGAAATCATGTTAAGCAAGATGTAGAAGGATATTTTTATAGGATAGAACTCGATAAAGGTGTAGAAATCGACAACAACTTAGTTTTAGCAATAGAATGTAAGTCATACACGGAAAATGCTATGCTGAAAAGGGTCTTAAAAGACTTCGAGTTAGCATCAATAGCTGATCCGAAACTGATTTTTTGTCTATTTCAACTTGAAAATGCTTTGGGTGGAGATTACGGAGATCCTAACAAACCGGAATACTTAGGCAGTAAATCAACGCATACTTTACTGTCCCACTCCCCAAAAGTCAAGTTAGAAATTATCACTCTTCTTGACGGTAATAGAAACTCAAAAAGAGAAATACACGACCCCGATCATTTCAAGGAACTACCTATAGAAAATGTAGAAACTTGTGTTAGTAAATTCCGTGTTTTGCTTGCCCCTTTCCTTTAGCAAAAATTTATATAGCTGAAATTTGCTGAATTTCAGAGGATAAAGCACCGCTCTTAGTGTAGTGTCGTTCTTACCTTCTTATAGGAGAAAATCCGTAAATATATGGAACTTCGTTATCCGGATTATGAGTCGATTGTAGATCTGTATACAGACACCATACATTCTCATGGGCAGAAGACCCGTCTCTATTCCGGAATGCGCAAACTTGGGAACAGGACTTACAGTCAAAATTTGACTAACTTGATCCACAGAGATAACCTATGAAGGAGTTTTACTAATCTGTTTCTATTAGATTGAAAAGGAGAGTTTTATAATGAATGAAAGCAAACCGGTAATTAGCCCAATAGAGCGTCAGACTTGGACTGTTGGGAAAGATTTCAAAGTGGAAGTGCCTATCTCTAATAATCCCGATCAAGCTTGGGCCTCGGGAGAATTGTATGGTGGGGCAGTTGGTTCTTGGGACGAAGATGAAGGCGTACTGACGATAAAAGGGCATGCTGATAGGAAGAAATCTGGTCATTTTATCGTATTTGCGAAAAAAGGTTCTTATCAGACACAACACACAGTCTACTACGATGCTGTATTGCCTGAAAAATAGTTTAGTAACCCCGCACGCTGATTAACAGGCAGACGAAGACCTCTACTTCAGAGTGTGCATATCGCCTGCTTACAAAGCGGTCTGTCGGAGGTTCTTTCAAAGAATCCTCGCTTTGCAGGGTGTGCGGGGACTTAGACAAACGTCCTGCTTTTTTACGAAAGGAGATCTAATGCAAAATAGGAATGTTAGAATAACTTATCCTGATAGTCCAGATGGGACTTTAGAGCTTGACCTTGTTAAAGGAATGGAAGTATCTTTAACTCTGACGCTACCTATGCTTCAGTACTACGCTAAAGATGGTGTTGTTGAAGTCATCCAGAACCGTTACGCTGGTCCGGGTTACAGTAATTATCTCTACAGTCAAACTATGCGTATTAGCCTTAGCGAAAGTGATGAATCTGAAGAGAGGGTGATAAATACAATGTCTACTCCAATAGGCGTGGAAGATTAGGGGTGCTATATGAAGTTGATGAGATACATGAGTGTAGAAAAGTATAAAGATTTGCTATCTACAGGGAAATTATTTTTACCTCGGTATGATCAATTTGAAGATAAACTTGAAGGGACCTTGGGTTATGTCCCTCCGAGAATATTGATACAAGAATTTACGGAAAGGTTGAATCGAATAACTTCTATGCCTCAGTCAGGAAAGGTTTTAGCCCAAGAATTCTTGGATGCTTTTGAACCTGCGCTTTATCATAATCTATTACAAAGATTTACTTTTGTGAGTTGCTGGCATCGGGGTGAGCAGGAATCTCCACTTATGTGGAAAGCATACGCACCAGAAGGTGTAATAATCAAATCTGATTTATCTTCACTGAAAAGCAGTTTAGGGATAAATACTTCAGGTTACCAACGCTCTGAAAAATTTTGGAATGACCATGAAACTGATCCCTTAAGTGTAAATGGATATGACGTTTCTGTAGATGTTGATGAGGTTAAATATCGTCCGTTAGGGCATGAAATTCAGGCTGTTGGTTCAGATCGCTATTTCCATAAGCAGGAAGTATATAAAGACGAAAAGGAACTGAGAATTGTTCTTCAGATTCGTTTAGGAGCGCGACAAAGATTTAATTATCCATATGCTTTGAGTAATTTTCCAGATATTAGAGATGGTTCGGGGATGAATGATTTAATCTTGCAATTTTGGGAAGATACTGAGCGATCCTACGCCAAGCATTGTTTGATATTGGACAAAATTTTCCAAGAGCCTGGGTGCCGTTGTTGCGTGTCAATTAATTCTTTGGTTAAGGAGGTTGTCGTGAACCCAGGTGGTGATGTATCGGAGATTGAATCGTTAAATCAAAAATATGGGCTGGCAGCAAAAGTTAAAAAGTCCATAATAAAGACCAAACCATCTCCAACTACATTTCAGATAGGGCTTTCAGACGGTAGAAAAATCAAATTTAAGATATAGTGTGGTGGTACATGCTCTACAGGAGAAAATGATGAACATCCGATTCCACTCCAATATCCTTTATTACTGCGACTGCCTCGACATTATGGTGGACTTCCCTGATGCCAGTGGGGAGACCTGAAACCTAACTCAGGTCTCCCTTTTTCTTACCAATCCGTTCACTTCCCAACCAAGTCCCCAATAATCACATTCCCGTTGCCATCGTCCACCTCATCGCTGTAAGTGAAAACGTCTGGACGATCGCAGTTATTGAAAACGTGATGCTCTACAAGAAAGAGCGTGAACGGCTCTGGATCGGGGATCCCTTCAACGTGTGCAACCTCCGCGAGGATAGGGACCTGTAAGCATTGGTAGGACGCGCCAAATTCAATGTGTCGCATCCCAATTTCCTTTTGCGTCCATCGCACGATCGCAGGGGTGCGCGTCGGTTCGAGGTAGAGACGCTCGGTGCCGAGTGCCAAGATGATACCGGTGTCGGTCAAGTTTCTGATTCGCATTTTTGATACAGAGGCGGTCGCCCGCCCCTGTCCTCTTTTTTCAAAGGACCACCAGTGCCAGTAAACCGACGATAAGGCTTACTATGAGGCAGGCAATCTCGCCAATAGTTTCAAGCACAGGGCTTTTGGCAGAAGTGCTGGGTGTGTGGGTGGATGGGTTGGCAGGCTCCATAACGGCACTGCTGCGTTTGATCTGAAGTTTTCGCATATTGACGTTACGCGCCGGCTGCGGTATAATTGCAGATGGCGCAATCCTCCTAATTAGCGTTAGGGTCGGTTTGTTGTCACGGGCGGTGTTGGCGCACCGCTGCGGAAGTCACGCGATCCCGATCATCGTGATGGCGTGCTTCCGCCTATTCTCTTTTAACACTGTCGTTGATAGGTCACTCATCCTTGGAATCTGAGTCATCTATAGGCAGAAGTTCAGGAATCTTACCAAAAATATCTGCCAGCAGTTTTCTCTCGTTGTTCACACGCGTCAGCAATCGGTTATGAGCCTTCCTATAAGATCCCTTGACATACATCGTAAAGCGTTTGCGGCATTTGATGCCTTTGATTGAGTAGAATCGTGGCTTGACTGGGACCGCCTCAAAGATATTCCAGCCAGATGTCGCTTGTTTGATCATGAAGTGCCTGGGGCCGATCGTGTAGTGCATTTGCATCATAAACTCCTTTAACGCCGTCGGGGTTTGACGCTGAAGTTCCGTTCGCCCTCGTCCTTGAGGGTTTGTAGTGTCGCCTCCCACGCGTAGCGTTCTGCCCAGGTATTGATGCGTCGGCGGTTAAGTTCCATCGCGGTGACGACTGCGGTGACGGCTTTTTTCGGGGTGTGTCCGTCCGTGCGTGCTGCCTTGTAAATCTCGAATGCTGCTTCGACTAACCCCCCGGCATCGCGGATAGCGTCGCGGGTCGGCTTGCGAGCGAAAGCGCGGTCTCCTGTGAAATGGAGCGCGTCGAGTGCGGCGTGCCACTCGGCGCGGTGTACCCATCCATAGACGGTCTTGATTTTCATGTCTGTCACTTGTGCCAATTCTTGTGCTGTGCAGTCCGGTGTTTTCGCGAAGTGGAAAGCCGCGACGTGAAGTCTAATGAGATTTGCGAGTTTCAAAATATATCTCCTCTGTATTGTAGGCACGTCAAAATATATGACGCGCCTTACTTTTGAAATCATTTATACATCTCGGAGAGAATACGGACGTACCTGATACCTCGATCCTCTCCCCGAAATTTCTAAATCGTAGTCTAACTTTTCTTGAATACGAGCCCACCCCAATTCAGGGGCATTTGATAGGAAGTTAGACACAATCTGTAGAATACCGTCGCGGGTTTTATTACTATATCCGCCAGCCCAACTCGATGGTGTGATTGAAAGCCCTGTTGTTGTTTCGTGTGCCGTCCATCTATTCGAGTCTTTAACGACAGTGACCTGTAATCCTCTGAAAACATCTACGCTTAAACCTTCAACTGTGTAGCCTTTGGTTTTCACGCCGTTGATAGTTATTGTTGTCCGCTTATATTTCAACGTATTCCCCCAATTTGGGTGGGCGTATCCGCGTGAAAGTTCCGGGAACGCTCACCTGCTGCTCTATGCGCTTACGATACAGGAAACCTCTCACTACTGTTACCGCCCGCAATGCCCGCTCTGCGGTGCCCAGTGGCGGCGTTGCGCATGCAATGTCCGCCACATTCTTCTGTAGAGGTTGAGAATCATGATGTGTTCATAGAGACGGGGGTCGCCCGCCCCTATCTGTATCAATAGACTTCTTCCACAAACACAATCGTGCCGGCAGTGGAGAAGGTATAGTTAACTTTCTTCTCCATGAGCCCATCCTTACAAGGATCACACATACGGAGCGTAAAGGTTATGGATCTGCCGAGGTTATTCGTTCCTTTGCCTCGGTGTTCGTGTGTGTCGCGGGAGTTACACTCGCGGACACAACATTTCGTTTTTCTTGACATTTAGTGCCTCCAGTGGCTATTTTTGTAGACCCAATCCACTGCATCGCCGAGAGCGGTGATCGATGTCGGAATGGGACGCGTGAGTTCAAAGATTTCGGAAACGACGTTGACGGAATAGCGATCTTGATTGCAGTTAAGCCACGCGACGATGGGGGATCGTTGTGAACGCCAGGTCTTGTTCCGATCGTCGAGAAACATACCGGCGTTATCGCGTGTCGCGTGCCACCCTAACCCCTGAATCTCACCGTCTGTGGTCGGTGCTTCCGTCGGCGCGCGTTTCGCTTCAAAAGCTTCCTTCGCTGCTCGACTGATGAAAACCACCCAGACGGGTTTTTTACCCAGCAGACCGAGTTGATCTGCTGGATATTTTGCTGGGGCGTATTGATGGCGAATCGAACTTTTATCAGTACGCCACGCTGCCCAAAACTGGGGCGTGGCGATTGCGAACTGCTCATCATTGAATTCGAGATTGAAGGCGGTTCTGATTTCATGCGCTTGCTCGTGTTGCCTGTGCCGGTAGTACATGAAAAACGGTTGCCTGCTCATACTGCACCGCCTTTGCTGAGGATGGTGTCCACTTCAGCAAGCAGCGTTTTCAGATGGTTTTCCTGCTTTTCGATGAGACGGAACGTATGCTGGTTGAACCTGTTCCGTCTGTGTTCTAAACACCCTTTCTGGAAGAGAAACCGAAGGGCATCGAGCAACGTATCGTGGTTAAATTTCATCTTATACTGAGCTGTCGCGACGAATAGGATTTCGTCAATAATCAACCACCCCTGAAAATCTTCTGAAGCTTCCATCCACTTCAGGACTTCGAGGAGCGTAGGTGCCGGAAACGTATCGGGCTTGCGTTTCTCAGCTGCGGGTTTGGGAGTCGCCGGAGCGGGAGTGGACGGGGCAGTGTCGCGAGGTGCTTTGATATGCCGTGTTAGGAAACCGCCACGCGTTGTGATGTTGAGCGTCCGCTTTCCTTTTGTGCCGAAAAGCGTGATTTTGACTTGTTTCTTCATGCGTTGATCCTTAGGTTTAGGTTGGGCGGAAGGCACGCGATGATGGCGTGCCTTCCGCAGGAGTGTTGCAGCACCCCTTACGGGTATTTATCGTCTCCAAGGCGTGAAATTGAGTGTGAGTTGTTCCGATTGCGTACCGGTCGGCAGAACGGAAGCCGGTGCCCCACATTCATTTTCATCTGACAGGAGGGTGACAGTATTGATGTTGACAGATCTTTCCCCGATGCGCTTGCTGGAGTCTTCATCAAGGAGAAAGGTATAAATCCGGAACGGGTAGACATCGGAGTGGCGTACCCAACTGGGATAGCCACTTAACACAATATCGCCGTCTGCGGTTGAATAGAGGAAAAAGGATTTTTTCATTCGTATTTCCTCCAAGGTATCCATTTCGGTTCCGGTGATTTGCTGCCGCATCCACCCCAGGGGCGGATGGTATTGCATTTCCAGCACTTTTGCCAGAGGCGTTTCTGATGCGGTTTGACCTCGTTCGCTTTGGGGGGTCGGATCGGAGAACCGCATTTTGTCCGGGCATCGCCATGTGGCGACAGCCAGACCCATTTGCCCTCAGACCAGTGAGGTGCGCCAAAGCCGGGACTTTTCCGCCAGGCTTCAGCAAGCATTTCCGGCGTTGGGATATTTTTATTTTTCATCGTAAATTCCTTTTTGAGTTGACAACGGCGGGTATTTAAAGGTAGGATTTAAATACCAAACCGAGTTGATCCTTGGATTTTGGTTCGGGGGCGTTGCAGCGCCCCTATTTACTTATATAATTATACCACATTTTCAATCAAAAGTCAAGGAAATGTTAAGGAAAAATACACTTTTTTGCCGAATTTTCCGATTTTTTTGATGTTTTTTGCCGAAAAACCGTGAAAAACGACTCTTTTTCTTCTGTTATTTGATACAAATTGAGAGAAATTAGCGGTAAAATCGCGAGAAAACGCGCGTCTGCTGTTGAAAGTTTCGCGTGTCTACTTGTCATATTTTCTTCTGTTTTCCGTGTGATGTCCAAACCCCGCCGAGACTGAACCCAGAACCTGCCTGTAAGCGTAGCGGAAGGCAAAGAAGGATAGCCCCAAGCCGACGGACCCAGACCCAACCGAGACTGCACCAGAGAACCGCCACACACCGAACCCCTTCTTTTGTTGATCGAAATTCTTTTTCCAAACGCCACACCCATAGGGAGACACGTAACCTTGCGATTACGCTTGTTATGTCTTGCCAACGTGATTTGCGCCGTCAGGTGCAACCCGTTCCAATTCGTTTGACGTGAGCGAAAACAGTTAAGCGCGCGGTGGCGGTGTTTTCAATCATGTGTAGGTTCGAGGGTGATGGAACTGCGTTCACCGGTGTGTTGGCATTGATGCGAGCGTTTATGGGTGCCGTTGGGAAGGCATGTCCAGTTGCCCCCGCCTTGGAGATGAAAACGTTTCACGAGTGTATGTTTGACAGACTTGGCGGTATGACCGGAAATGGGACCGGTATCATGAGAGAGGACTTCGCCCTCGCGATTGTGACGGGTGTGGGTATATCTGAAATGGAGGTGTCGAGTTTTTCTATTCAATTGTTTCGTCAGTTGGTAGTGAGATTTCCGTAATCCAGGGCAATTTATTCCAGAGGCGTTCCCACCAGTTGCGCGTCAGTAGGCGTGTGAGTTTCTCGCTACAGGCGCGGTAGTTAGATTCTGCGTCTTCAAATCTCGTTTTGAAGGTATCGCGCTGCTTTCGCAACCCGTCGGATGCTGACTGATACCGTTGCTCGTCTGTTGCTAACTGCTTCTCTGCGATCTGCACCTTCTCTTTAAGGGTATCGCGTTCCTTTTTCAGCGATTCGGCGCGTTCGTAGCATGTATTGTATGCATCTGTTTCTGCATGCAGCAGTTTCTCGAATTCATCACGTTGTTCGGTGAGTTCGGTTTTCTCGCGCGCAAACTGATGACAGCGGTTTTTATGTTCCTGTTCAGCAGTGATGCGTTGCTGACGGAGTTCTTCAGTCTCTTCCTCGGCTTTTGCGCGCGCTTCGGTGAGGCGTTTGTTCTCTTTATGGACGTTGAAGTGTCCGAGTTCGGATTTAAGGGCAATCTCAATGAGTTTCGCTCGTGAGATACCAAGTGCATTGGCTTTCGCGTCAAGTTCTATGCGCAATTTCCTGTCAACGTCGCTGGAGATTCTTTCTTTTGTCATGCGTTGCTCCCTTCGTTAATTAACGATGCCTTTACCGACAGACCGTCGGTGTGGGCTATCCTCAGTCACCGCGAGTGCAGAAGTCAAGCACAGAGGGTGATGTGCCTTGGATCGGATAAGGTGATGTCGGGTGCTGGTGCTGTTTTCGGGCTTCATCTTCACACCGCGGGCAGTACAGGGTAACCCCCTCACCGCCGAGCTCGGAGGTTGCTGTGTATGGAACTTTCCCGTGTTTTGGGCAGTCAATCTTGATGTCGTGGATGGTAACTTTCATGACTTTTTCATCGACTCTTTAGCTTATAGAGAAATTCCATAAAAAGCAGGAACCACTGGTGGGTCTCAATCTCCCAATTGCGTTGCTGTGTGCGTCTATACCTATAGTTCATGGTCATCATCCTTGGAGAAATGGACGTAGGCACACAAGCCGATTAAACCGATGGCAAGGACGAGGTAGATCCCCCAGTATTCAATCATGAATGCGAGTTCTGCTTTTTTGAGCTGCCAGAGGTTATTGAAAAATTTCATCTGTCAGTCCTTCCTAACGATTTGAAGGAATCCCTCAAGTTCTCGTGTTCGCCAGTCGGCTTCATTGTAAGCTTCACGTCCCCCAACAATAACGAAGTAGTATTTCGCGTTTGGATCGGGTTGATTGGGTCGCCAGTAATTGAAACGAAAGTCGACGGTTACGTGTCCTGTACCGGATCTGCTTCCACCTTGTCCTGTTGCGAAATTGACCACAACATCGTCGGTCCCAGACATCATTTTGCGGAGCTGGACTTCCAGGGTCCGACTCTCCTTCGCGCCTTGGACGTTGATATTGAAATGGAGATCAACATTGAAAAGCCCGTCAGGGAACCAGATGACCTCGTTCTCGGTGCGTTGCTTGGCGGCAGCTGCGTTAATGTCGGCATCGGATTCGTCGACGATGTTGGTAAAGATGAGTGGAAGTTTATCGCCGCCGTGTTCATGTTCGTCAATCTGACCGGAGAAACCGATCGCGTATGCCCGTCCTGCGGAAACGAAAGGGTGATGGATCCCGCCGCCCATGAACCGATCTTCTTGTTCGGTAAGCGTTCCTCGAGATGCACCTGAGTTTGTCCCCGTGCGACCTTTGAGATAAACGAAGGAGACGGGTTCGTTTCCTATACCGTAGTACCCGCCGGCGATTCCACCAAGTATCATTTGCTACCTCTTTTTAGTCGTGTGGGTTGTGTTTCGCTATGACGATTTTCGCGCCTGGATTTGCTGTGTATAGTCTGTAATGCATGTCTCGTGCGAGCTTAACATCGAGGACAGTGCCCACTTTGGAGAATTTGATATCTACGCCGTTAAGGTTCGCATTTATCCATCCTGTATTGGGGTCGTCAGGGTCGTTTGCTTGCAGGAAGACTTCATCTGAAGCGTAGACTCTGCAGTGAAGTTGAAACTCACCGTACCAATTTTCATCGAGGATGTCGGCTTCTGGTGTTTCTTCTTGATCTGTCGCGAGGAGTGTCTTTGCCATTTTTTAATGATTCCTTGTGGTTCGGTGAGGTGCGTCTGATGAATGAAGGTCTATTCCGTAGTCCTGCAGAAATGCCCAAGCAAAAACCCCGCACCGTTGTTGCAGGCTACAGTTTATACATATAAGTATACTTGATGTGATCGTCCGCGCTGGCGGGGATTCAGCAGGTGGATATGCCGATTTACAATAAATAAACAATACACTTAGCGGAAAAGCAATTAGCAGTCAGGTTCAACTTCGTAAACAAGGAGTGTGACGCTCCATTCAAAAACGCCGTTGAGAAAAGGATGGCTGCTGCAGGAATAGATTTGCGTTTCGCCTTCAGGTTCGACGGGTGGTGTCCAGTCTTCCCATTCAAGGATTTTGAAGGGCACGAAATAGAAGTCGAGACATTTTAGGAATTCAGGGGTGCTTGGATTCTCGACAATATTAATGGCGCGTTGTTGGGCTTCGGTGATGTCGGCTGCTGGAAAGGCTTCACGGTGTAAGCAGCTTGAGAATCGGACTCTCGGGTCTAAAGGCTGTATGCTCGGAGCGGTGATGATACCGACGCGTCTGACGGAAATATCTGCTTTGTAGTTTTTCATTTTTGTGATGCTCACACCTTCCTGAAGGTTTTCAAATTGAGATGGAATAAGTTTTTAGGGGATTGCCCGTGTTTTCTCGCGCCGATATAGAGGTGTCCGTGTGGGTCTTCTGATAGAAAGACCTCGTGGGTCCTCCAGCGTGTGAGTCGATAATAGAACAGGTAGCAGTGCACTTTAATTTTCCGCAAGCGTGTTTTTCTCCTTTTTCTCTAACATTTCCTCTCAGTTCATTGCGATATTCAGTTGCGCGCCCATAAGCTCTTTCATAGCATAGCGGAAGTGTTCTGTCCCAGCAGACCGCATGTTACAGAGTCGAGGGTATTCGGCGCGGATGTAGTTCGGTTCTATCATAACCGAATCACTGAGGTTGTGAGCGTGTTGCCCAGTCTTCAGCAGCCACAACGCGATGAGTGGTTCCATTCCGAAGTGTTTCCATTCGTTTGCCCAGTCGGTGAACCTCGGGTCATTCGCTTCACAGGAAGAGTATTTGAGAATAGAGGTGTCGAGGTGCCAGTTCGGATCCGCTTCATTGAAAAAGTGTGCAGCGACGTTTTTATTTCGTTTCTCGTAGTCCTCACCATAGACGGCGCGATTGGCATCGTGGAGCCATCGCGCTCGCTCGGAGGCTTCCATGAGATGGTTCGCGAGTTTCTTGCGTTGTTCTGGGGAATCACCACTGGTGAGGTGTAACGGTTCAGACATCCGTACCCATGCGTCTTTCTGGTGGATGTCGTTTGATGGGTGGTGACTGTACTCGGCGACAGCCCAGTCCCAGGTGTGTCGGAGGACGTGTCCGAAGGGGAGTTTGATGTCTGCAGATTCACGCCTGCCGATACCGCGAAATGTCCAGTAGTTGATGTCAAGTAGGCAGACGGAATCGTACCGGTAACCGTATTTTCCAAACACAAGTAGGGGTTTACTGTTTTCGTCTTTCGTGAGAATGGTGCCGGGCGGCAGGTCGAACTTCTTGAGTGCGGTTCTGATGCGATCTCGCGTGCTGTCCTCGCAAACGACGTAGAGATGCACACCTTTCATTACGATGTCGGTATTATTGATGAGCCCCGCGAGTGTCCAAGGGAGCATCTTCTCTTGCCAATCGAGGTCGGTGGCATTGATCTCGATCACGAGTGCGGTGTGGGATCCGGGGATGTGCGGAACTTGGTATTCAAGCGGGCATTCCGGGAGTTGTGTGCGTAGGTCGTTCAATCTGCTGTCTCCTTTCGGGTTTTCTCATCAAGACTCTCTTTCTCGATGCCGGGGATGAGGTGTGTGAGGTGGTTGACACAAGCGAATTTGAGTTCTTGGAATTGCTCGGGTGTAAGGTCCCGCACATCGAACTTTTCATAAGAAGTCGGACACACAAGTTGTAGCTGCCCGATGACTTTCCCGACGGCGACAAGGGTTTGGGTAAGTCGCGAGTCCTGGGTTGCTTCTTCGCTCTTTTTCGCGAGATGTGCTTCGACTTTTCCCGGCAGCACAGGTTCATAAACCTTGGGAACATCCATTCTATTCTTAACCACTTTGATACCTCCGTTACTTTCTTAGATTCTGCCCATTTCCATGAGTTCAGCTATCCGGTCGAATTCATCTTCAATATCGTCGATGCTGCTCTCTAAAAGAGTACATGCATCGCACTCGAAGTAAACCTCACCGGTGCCTTCATCGTAGAGAACATCGCCATAAGGATTTTCGCTATTGAGTTCAAACGGGTATTGGCATTCGTGGCAGCTCCGTTTGGGTAGCTCACCGTCTTGGATTTCTCTGTGGATTGCCCAATATTCCTGACAGATCCCGCAACCGTGGCTGAGGAATGCCATTTTCGCGCAGAACGCGTGTCCGGGTTGGAAGTGTTCTTCCTCGGTATGCCAGTCTGCACAATGATCCGCGCCATAGTCATCACAGCGTTCGGATTTACAGTGTTCATCGCATCTTGCGTAAATATTGTAGGGTGCGTCTTTCATTATTTTTTATTTTTCTCGCCAGTCGGAAACCAGTACACGTAATAATCTTGTTCGCTATAGTATTCGCCATAGCGTTCACTGATAGAACTATCGTAAGACTCGAACCCGAATCTTTTGTATAAATTTCGGTATACATCATCAACGTGCCGCCAGAGACTGATGCAGAGGCATGGACACCCTACGTCCTTCAAATCGCTCATGACTTTGTTGAGGATCCACGTCGCGTACCCTTTTCGCCTGTGATCCGGATGGATCGCCAAATACCGCAGAATTCCCTCACCTTCCCAGACATCACCAGGGTTGCTTTTCGGAGTACCATAAAGTCGTCCGTAGATAGCAGTGCCGACTATCTGGTTCTCATCCACCTTCAGCCTGTAGATTTTCCCGTGAGGTTTCGGGTCGTCTATGACTTCTTGTAAATCTTGGTCGATAATTTCTCGACAGATAGGGAATGAGACATCTAATAAATCAAGAATGTCATCGAATTCTGAATTCTCGATGGGTTTCCAATCCATAACGTTCTGCTCCTTCACTGAGGGGTTGGGAAACCTGGGGGAAACACCCCAGCAAAAACACCCCTACGATTCCTGAAATTAATATCTCCGAAAGAACCGGTTGCGTTCCCGATCGATGGCACGACGGATGACAGCCACTGCTGACACACTCTTTGACCGTGCGATCTCCCTGATTTCTCTCCACTGTTCTGGTGTAAAAAGCTTGCGTTCCTCTTTAGCGTCCTCACGCTCAGTGTATTCGTCGAGGGCGCGGCGGACGATTTCAGATTTCAGTAAACCGGTTTTTTCACTCTGTTCGTTGAGCCGTTCATTTTGTTTTTCGGTAATTGTAAAGGTGGTGCGTTCGAGTTTTGACATGTGGCGTAGGTTCTCCGTAGTCAGAAGCGATGGGTTATGATGAGTTAATAGAATTGTTCTGTATTATTTTATCATAAGTATAAGATTTTTTCAAATATTATGTAGAGAGTGAACCGCAGGCGCCCTGCGTTCGTTTAAGGATTTTTTCAAAAAATCCGAACTGATGACGATTTTATTGTAAATCGGCATCTCGGGATGCTGAATGTGCTCGGTGTTTGAGGCTGTCGCTGGATATACTATTTTACGATCAAAAAGGATATGAAGCATCACAGTGTCCGAAACGTGCCGAAACGTGCCGAAAAGTAACCAAAAGATGTCCAAAAATACCGCCAATACGCCAAAAACAGCCACTGAATTGCCCGAAGTTGACCTTAAAATTGAGGCGGAGAAGGCAGAAATTGTAGACTTTCTCTGGGACGGAGCGAAAAAGACGGCTGAGATTATTGAGGGGGTCTCACGCCCCGAGAAAGCAGTGCGGAGGCTACTCGGTCTTCTGGAAGATGAAGGCATAATTGTGAAAGTAAAGAGCGGTCTTTATCGCTTAAGTGCGAAATTCGCTCCGTGGACGGAGCAGAAAAACGAAAAAATCATCGATTCCCTCATGAAACTGTATGAAAAAGTTTTGGAGCAGCATTTTCAGGCGGAGGATATCTCTCTTAACGATTTTAAGAGTTTGATCTTGATGGCGGATCGACTGATGAAGCGGTGGTATCTGGTGCATCGGGGGTATGACACCAATACGCGTCAAGCCGCAGAGGATGCCAAGAAAAAGACAGTTGAACGAGAAAAACAGGAAACTGAAAATGCTCCGCCTGAAGATCAGGTCGTTGTGATTCGCGAATATGACGAGACGATGCGAGAGGTCTTAGCGAAACTTCCGGGCAAGGAACTCAAAGAACGGGCGGTTTGATGTAAATGTACTATGCGTATCGTTTTAGTTCTGGCAATTTTTCGATTTACGGCAAGATGCTGGGCTTATGGGAGTCTTCGGCGAGCGTAAAAGTTGCGGGTGGCACCTATGATGCGGGTAAGACATTTAGCCTCTGCGCCTACATGGATGCGCTTGCGATGGAGTTTCCGGGCGCGCGGATGACGTTTGTGCATCGGAGTTTGAGTCGTGTCTATCGGAACATCCTGCCGACCTACTATAAGTATCTGGGCTATACGCCGACGAGTCGGGATGCCCCGAATCCGACGTTTATTACTCGGTTCGGTGGCGAGAAGCCGGAGTTTTTTGAGTATAAGAATGGGACGCGCATTTACGTGAACGGGTTGGACAAACCGCAGAACCTGTTATCCGACTTTTTCGATGCGGGGTTTGTCAATCAATGTGAGTTATTGCCTTTTGATGCGTGGGACGAGTTGACAGGTCGTGTGACGGAGCGTGCTGGCACAATGCCGATTGCGCAGTTGGTCGGTGATTGTAACCCGAGTATCCCGAATCACTGGATCCGCCAGCAAGCCAAAGAGAAGAAGCTTCAGTATTTTTCGCTCTCCTTTCTTGACAATCCGGAGATCATCGATCAATCTTCTCCGAAATTAGCAGAATTCAAAAGGGAGTTTGAAAACAATCCGGATCCGAAACTTCTCAAGAAGATCGAACACCTCTTTACCGATAGCGGTTTTCGGCGTGTCGAGAAGCTCAAGAACTTAGAGGGACTCCGTTTCAAACGAGGCTTTCTTGGACTGTGGGGTTCCGGTGAGGATTTAGTCTTTGAGCAGTTTGACCCTGAGATCCATATTGTAGACACGACGATCATGCCGAATTGGCCGCGGTATCTGAGTGTGGACTGGGGGTTTCGGGATGCGGCGAGCGTGATTTGGTGGGCACACGCACCTGACGATCGGCTTTACGCCTACAAGGAGATCTACAAAACTGGGCTGATAAAACCGGACTTGATTCGGCTGATAAAAGAGAACTGTGATCCCTATGAGGATCGGATACGGTATGCCGCGGTAGACTCTGCCGACCAGGATGGCGTAGAGCAGTTTCGACGTGCAGGGTTCCGGGTGAACGAACCCAAGAAGGATAGGGTGGCACAGATTCAAGCTATGCAAAAACGGCTGAAGGTAGACGAAACCGGCCAACCGGCGATTTTCTTTTTACGGGATCGGCTCGTGCATCCACCAGATGAAAACCTGAAAGAAAAATATCTGCCTGTTGAGGTTACCGATGAGTTTTTGAGTTTGAGTTACAGCGAGAAACGGACAGGCAACCCGCAAAAGGACGATGCAGAAACAGACGGGGAAAAACACGGCATAGACGGCACGAGTTATCTGGTGCGCAGTCTGGAAAAAGGTTCGGGCGGTATCGGGAGCGGACGGGTGATCCACAGCAGTGTGAAGATGCGATAGACTGGAAGATAGGAAGGGAAGAGAGGACAGGAAGAATGGAAGAGAAAACGGGAAGACTGGAAGATAGGAAGGATGGTGCCTCCACCCTTCCATCCTTGCATCCTTCATCCCAACGTCTTCCACCCTTCCAACCCTTTTAAGATGAATCTACAGCGAACTCTTAAGACCTATAGCAAGCGACTCTTTGGTAGGAAACCGCCTCCGCGGTCTCGCAGCACACGGGCGTTGAGTGGCGGTCGCGTCTCGATGCAGGATCCGCATCGGCAGCACACGATGTATCATGTCGCACCCCCGGAACGGTCGCGAAGTGTGTGGCAACTGAAAAACTGGACAGAAGAAGAGCTACTCCGTCTGCCGGTGGATCGGTTCATGAAGGTCGTCACGAGTATCGCGCCGGAAGTCAACAAAGCCTACACAGATTTCCTGCGGAACGCGAACGAATCTTGGGGCTACCAAGTGAAGCCGAAGGGTGCCACGCGAATCATCGATGATTTCTTTTCGAGGCTTGAGGCGAAACACCATGATGCGGACGTGTTGATTGACAGAGTTTTTGCGGGTATCTACAAAGGCGGAGCTATTTTTTGGGAGTTGGAGCTCAACGAAACGGCGGATATGGCGATGGACATCGCAGTGATGGATCCGTATGTCGCGCGTTTCAACCGGATGGGTAACGACTGGCACCTCGGTCAGTGGCAGAACGGGAAATGGGTATCGCTGCAGGACGATCCGACGGTGATGTATGTGCCGTTCAATGCGGGTCCGAACGAACCGTTTGGCAGGTCTATGTTGGAATCGGCACCGCTGGACGTGATTCGGATGCTCGGTGTCATGAACGATTTCCGGAGGGTGCTGGAATCCCAGGGGTGGGCGCGTTCAGATTTCACGGTGGATACGGAGAAACTGCGGGACTTCATGCCCGCGGAGATCATCGGTGATGTTGAAGCGGAAGACGCATTTATCCAGGACTTCCTCGCGGGCATCAACCAGACGTACTCGAACCTGAAACCCAATGAAGGGTATGGGCATTTGGACATCGTGACGGTGAACATGCCGAAGGGCGGACAGATGCAAACCTCGTTCTTTGGGCTCGTTGATGGGCTGATGCGGTTGTATGACAGACGTGTTGGACGGGCAACGGGATCAACCCCAATTAAGCAACATTCCAACGAGGCAGTCGCGGAAACCCATGCTGTTGAACAGCGAAAAGACTACCGGATCAACATATCGAGTATCCAGTCGACTGTTGCAGGTGCGCTATCAACGCTCCTCGGGTATGTATTACGGGCTGAGGGACGGCAAGGGAAGGTGACCTTCTATTTTGAGAATACACCGGATCCGCAGGATGTGAAAGCGATAGCGGAAGCGGAGGGGCAGAAGATCCAGAATCTTAAGGCGCTGAAAGAATTAGAGAAAATGGACGGCATTGATAGCGCGACGTATCAGGACGCGCTTGAGAAGTTCAAATCGGAAAAGCATAAGCACTCGGCAGGTTTACGGGTGTATGGCGGGATGCCGGTGCAGACGCGGGAGAGCATCGTCAATTAACGATGCCTAAAAGAGGTATTCCTGTTCGGCATTAGATGTATCGGGAATGTCTTTCGAGAGGAATTCGGCACGACGTTTGAGGGTATAGTCATGAATTTCATACCAGAACCGAGACACCGCAATGATATAGCACCATTCAGCTTTGCGACGTTTGCGGCGCATGTAGTGATTATCACCGCTTATTTTTGCTCTAAATTCAGGGTCAAGGAAGTTGTGTGTACCCTCTTCAAGTCGTTTTTTGGCAGTGCGTCGCTGAAACTCGCTATCGAGGAAGTGATGTGTCCCTTCATCAATTCGTTTGTGGGTAGGGTTTCGCGTACCCAGAAAATGATGGGTACCATTTGCGGCATGTTTGCGGCTTGGATGATTATCTCCGACAAAATTGTGTGTGCCATCCGCGACGTGTTTAGAGGTGCTTCCACTCATTTTTTGGCGTGTTTCTTCAGAGGGTTTACCGCCTTCACCCCCTTCAGTCAGATTGCATCCCTTGGGAGTGAGTGTTTGAAGTTGTCTAATTTTCCAACGTTCCACGGCGTTCAAAGTTTCCTCCGAAATACCAGGATATTGGATGACTTCAAGAGAAAAGGCATCAGGACCATATTTCTGGATGGTGCTATGGATATGGCGGCACTGAGGGGCGTTACCGCTCAAATGTATTTTAGCGCGGGTTGGCAAATTGCTATCTTTGCCAACATATTGTTTGCCACTCGGAGAGGTGAGGATATAGATACCAGGATTTTTCATGGATAAACTCCTTCAGGGGGTGTATTGCTAAAAGTGTATTGCTCCCGATACGACTCGGTTGTGGTAGAGACCTCGCCTTGCGACGAGGGTCGTATTCTCTACCAGCAATACGTTAAGTATTATAGCATTTTTGACAGGATATATCAAGGAAAAAGGAGGTAGAAATAGTGGAAGATATTAGATCGTTGCCCGTGAGTATTGAGACGCGTGCCATGCACTCGGATCTACCTGAAGATGACGAGGCGAAGTACTGGGTGCGTATTATGGCCAGTAATTCGTCGTTAGATCGCCATAACTCCATCATGGACCCGGACACGACTTTAAAAAACTTTGAGGAGGATGCCAAATCCCAATTAGGTGTGGCGTTGAAGGATCATCATGCCTGGCGTTCCTTCGGTTACGGGCGTTCTGAGAACGCGATGCTCACAGATAAAAATGAGTTATACATTGACTTCTTCATCTTGAAGGACATGGAATATGATGGCGGACTCTATTTCCGTTCGAGTGAGCAGTTGATTCGCGCTATTGAGAACGGCTTAGTGAACCAAGCAAGTGTTGGGTTCTACGACGCGTCGGAAGTTTGCAATCTCTGCAACCTGCCTATCCGCAAGTATTCCTATTGGGACTGGGAACCGGAACGCGAGGGTCAATGTACCCACAAGATGGGCAAGATGTATGAGGACAAAAATGGAAAAAAGGTCAAAGCCACCTATACCGTGTACGATGCGCATTTAAAAGAAGTTTCGCTGGTGGAGTTTGGATCCAACCGGAAAACATCCATCGAAACCAAGCGAGAATTTGACGAACTCGGTCGGCATCTCGAATCGATGTGTCGTACCGAAACCCATAAGTTCATGGAGGAACTACTGATGACAGACTCAGAATGGATCACGAAGCTACGCGATGCGCTGGAGATCCCGACGGTGAAGTCGACAGATGAACCGGAGGCGGTTGTTCAGAAACTCCAGGAGGAAGTAACGACCCTCCGCTCTGATCTCGAAACAGAGAAAGACAGGATCGCGACCCTGACGGAAACCCATAAGACGGAACTTTCGGCTTTAGAAGCGGATGCGGAGGACGGCAAGGCATATCGCGAAGCGCGGGTTGCGGAAGCGATCAAGCAGGGTAACCGTGCGTATGGTGAAGATTTCGACGAGGAATACCATCGCGAGTATTACGGTGACATGCCGCTGGAGACACTCGAAAAGCATATCGCCCAGAACAAGAAAAAAGGCGATGCGGCGTTACCGGCAGGCAGATCGACGACCGATGACCATGAACCGCCCCCGGAGCGAAATAAACGAACCCCGCGTCAGCGAAAATGGAGACGGAGATAAGTTATAGCGGTCAGCAGTCAGCGGTCAGCGGTCAGTAAAGAGGGTTTCGTCTCTTCCACGGATAGCTGAAAGCCGACGGTTTCCAATACAGGAGGATTAAACGATGGCTTTGAAAGAACACCCATTTGTGGTAACGACAAGCATTCCGCATGACAGGTCGACCATCAAATACGACATAACGAAGAAGAACCGCAGTGATGCGGTCGGCAAGGTCTATAAGATCAATACCGATGGCAAGGCGGTGTTACCCGCGGATGGCGAAGCATTCGACGGCGTGATCATCGCTGTGGACAGCACGCATATCACGGCTGCGTACCTATTCGGTGGGTTGCGGGTCCCGCTTGCGAATAATCAGACGGTCGCACGCGGCGATAAACTTGTCGCTGGGCTTGGACCGAGCACTGCGAAAGGGTATGTGAAAGCCGTGAGCGCGCCTGCGGCTTTACCGGCGGATATCGCGGCAATTGCTACGGATGCGGAGGTAGATGACGATGCGAAGAGACGTAGCACGCAAAACGCGGTACGCACCCAAGTCAATAGCATCTCTACAACGGTGGGTAACGTGGTAGACGCTGCGAAGGGCAAAGGCGCAGTGATTGATTTTGACACAACGCACGCCCTCCTCGCGTTTGGGGGATAGGAAGACAGGAAGATAGGACAGGAAGATAGGACAGGAAGGTTGGAAGAGAAGATTGGAAGATTGGAAGACGGGAGAGAGGATTGGAAGATTGGAAGATTGGAAGGCGGGAAGATTGGAGGGGCATCCTTCCCTCCTTCTTCCACCCTTCCATCCCCATCTTTCCCTCCTTCTTCCATCCAAGTCCTTCCACCTCCATCCTTCCACCCACTTTATAGGAGATTTTAAAATGGCTTTAATGACGACACGAGAAGTCGTGGAAAGGTATGGGAATGCGTCGCAGCGTGCGGGGCTTGTCGAGCAAGCGGCGGATGCGGGCATGCCGTTTTCTGCGTATATTGATTCCCAATACGATCCAGAGAAAGATGGCGAGTTGGGTGCGGATGCCGAACGGCTTTCAGCGTTTGAGGTGGTACTCGATGAATTAGAGATGACCACAGAGTGTAACCCAGCGGCGGGCATTTGGCCGACTCGCACTGAAGACGTGATTGGGGATCCTGGCAAAGAGTTGGCACTCAAAGAGATGTGTTTGAACGCGTATCGGAGTACGGTGTATCGCCCGCAGATCGAAGCGGCGGCACGGAAAGCCGAACGTCGGGCACGCTGGGAACGCGCCGGCACTTTCCAGGATGTCCACGACACCCCACCTGGCTCCACGCTCACCCCTTACTACGACGCGATGGCGCATTGGGACGAAGACGTGGAAGTCGACATCGCCCTTGAGGAATTGACGACGCGCATGGCAGAGACGAACAAAAAAGACTACCGTGCGACCATCCTGAAGTATGAGGAAGATGCGTTCCGTGAAGAGCAGCGGACACCTGGGGCGGATCCCCCGATGGCGACCTTTGATACCTCTGAACGCCCGATCCAGCCGAAAAAGCGGATGTTAGCGATCCCGTTCACGTATGAGCATTTGCGGGAAGTCGAGTTCATTGACAAAGCGATGGAACACGTTGAGGAGATCGCTGTTCAGCGGATTATGGCGAAAGTCGACGAAGGGCTTGAGACGATGCTTCATGGTGCCGGTGGCGACGACCTCGGTGGCACGATCCTTAAGCTTAAGGAATTGGATTCCACTGCAACGGATACGATGACCCCGAAAGCGTGGGTCGCGCTCCAGAAGAAGTTCAAACGGTCTTATATGTTGACTTCTGCGATCGGGTATGACCCGGATATCACGGATCTCCAGTTAGCAAAAATCGCTGGCACGAATGTGATGCTGGTCAACATGAACGAGCGTCCGAATGCGGTCATGAGCGGGTATGGTGGGAACTTCTCTGTGATGAACCAGTTGTCGCAAGGGATTCGGGTCGGCTGGCACGACTACTGTGCGGACCGGATTCAGGCGGGGTCTGGGAACGCCGCGACGAAGCACAATGCTTTTGTTGTGTATGACAAGCGGAAAGCGGTCGAATATGTGTCTCAAATGAACACAGACATCATCGAGACGACGCGCGACATGCTCAAGCAGGTCGAATACATCGTCTGCTCCGAGATCTGGGGCTGGATTTCCTATCAGCCGAAGAAGGCGATCTATATTGTGGTGATGGGTGAGACGGGTGCGAAGGCACTGAAAGTTGTGGAATAGCCATTAGCACGCTCACTGCGTTCGCTTTCAGGTCGGGTTTTCTCCGAAAGAAAAAAGGACTATCTGTGTAAGTTTACACAGATAACTTTTTTCTCCTTTCGGTCTCCGTCAGCAAAGAGGCATTCTTAAACGATACACTTCTTTACTGAAAGGGTGCGTAGCACCCGCCCTAACGGACCATCAGTGAGCGTAGCGAACGCCCTAACGAGGAGTTCCCGATGCCTGCGACGATACTGACTTCCCAATATTACGGTGCGGTGCGAGGGTTGATTGCGCCGGATGTCACTGCGGATCATATCTCAGATGACTATCTATCGCAGGATCCCTTCGCGCCGGATGCTGAACGCGAGGTTCGCAAACGCTTACGGGCGGAGTCTGTGGATGTTGACAGTCTATCAGGCGAGGCGTTAGCTGTCGCTCGGCTCGCCATCATACACCAGCTTGCATCGGAGTTGTGCGTCGTCGCTGCACAGATCCTTCAGCAAGGCGAGATCGAAATTGTCACGCGGGTCCAAGAAATTAACTGGAAAGAGAAGCGTGCCTTTCATGTTGCGAAGGTTACTGAGAAAGTTTCGGATGTTATAGAGACGGTTGGGGTATCGGAGGATGCGTCGAAAAAAGGGGCGCGTCGGAAACTTCCGTTTGGATCGGTCGGTACAGAGCGTCGCGCGGTCGAGGTACCGAGGTATCCGTATCGGCGCGTGGATACCTATAATGACTGAGGAAACCACGCATGCGTTTTAGAATTCCGCCACAACATCGTGAAACGGTGAAGATTGTTCGTAAATCTGCGACTGAGAACAGTGTACAGAAGACGGTTGCAGCCGATATTGTCTGCATGATCAACCCTGTCACGACCGGAATTCCACAGAGAGACGCGACGCAACTGAGATCGGGCGTGCCAGTGCAACAAACAGAATTGAACGCAGTGCTATCAAAACCGAATCCGGATATTGCAAAAGGCGATTTTCTGGTGCGTTCTGATTCGAGTGAGTTCCGTATTGTAGATGTTTTACAGGTGAAAGGCTCAAGCGTCATGAGACTCTATCTCAGAGGGCAAGGGGTTTTGTAGCAATTAGCCATCAGCGGTCAGCGGTCAGCGGTCAGCAAGCGTCGGGAATCGGGGTGTTTTTGCTGGGGCGTTTCCCCCTCCTACAGAAGAGAGGTGTTGTAGAAATGGTGGACATCAATTTTGATTCACTGCTGAGAACAGAGGCATTCCTTAATAATCTCGATGTTCGGTTGCGGGATCACAGGCGGTTCTGGACAGACTTCGTCGCGCCGTTCACATACGCGGAGATCGATGATATTTTTGATACGGGCGGACGCGGTTTGTGGTCGGACGCGGATCCGATCTATGCGGCACAAAAATCTCTATCTTTTCCTGGAAAAGGCATCCTGCGTCGCGAGGAGACCTACTTCGAAGCAGCGACAACGGGGCGTCATCCGGGCAGTGTCGCGGAGGTCGGTCCAACGGCATTCGTTTTGGGTGTGAGTGGCGCGTATTTTGAATCGACGTTCGGCGCGAACTACCCGGGCATCCATGAGGAAGGGAGCGCCAGAACGAATCTCCCGGCGCGACCGGTGTATGCGTTGATCGCGGCAGGGGAACGGTTTGAGGAAAGAATTGGGCACCTCGGCGAGAGATGGCAGCGATCGGAAATTGCTGCCGCGGAGAAAGGCTTTTAATCGAAAATCGGAGGAAAAACAGATGAGACCTTTATTTTTCAGTATACTCTGGGGACTTGTGTTCCTCTTGATGGCTTTCACAGTGGTATTGGGGTATCAGTGTGTCTTTGGTGAGAATTTGCAGATTTATGACTGCGCGCTCACTGACCCCAAGGCACAAATCTATGACGGCGATACACTCAAGGATGTTCGGGTCTTGGTGCACAGACACGATTTTATCCCTGAAGAATACGGTAACCCGTGGCCGGGTGTTTACATCACCGAGCGCGGTATTGAGATCGAGACGGACATCCGTATCGCTGGCATAGATACACCCGAGAAGCGAGTCTCCACAAAAAACCCTGATGGGAGTCTCCGATCGGAAGCGAACCGTCAACGCGAGAAGACCGCTGCGCTTGCGAGTCGGCAGGCACTCATAGACCTTTTGAAAACCAACGATAACCGGTTTTCTATTTCCAATCCCATCTTGGGCAAGTATGCCGGACGCACGGTCGCCGATGTTGCTATCAGAGAGATAGATGTTGCCACGACGCTTATCCGACTTGGACATGCCAAGCCATACTTCGGTGGCACGAAACCACAATGGAATTGGGGGGATTGATGGATTTTTTATCGTTGCTAACAGATGGTGATATTAATTTAGTGCAAGTTGGCTATGTAGCTATCCTGATATTTGCGACAGTTTATCTTGTTCCGAGAGTTCTTAAAGAGCATTCTAAAGAGCGAGAGAACTTTTTGGAGATGATAGAAAAGAGAGATGAGAAGTTCTTTGAAGTCATCGAATCCTATCGGGATGCTTTAGTCGATTTTCAAAAAAAAGAGGATGAGTCGCATCATAACCTGGCACAGATGATCCATGATTGCCGTGAGAAGGTTCATGCTGAGCATAAGGAATTGATGCGTGCGTTAAAAGCAGTTGCGAAGAAGTTAGATGCTGACATTATAGAATAGTGCTTTTGTCAATACGGAAGAACGGAAGAGGGGTCTATGAAGTGGATTTTCGTGAGTTACCTCATGTTTGTGTGTCTGTTGAGTGCTGCGCATGAGAAGAGTTCTTGGCAATTGGAAGGTGAACGTGTGGAGCATTTGAATATCCGGCATTCTTCCGTACATCAGGTACCGTGCCATGTGCATATCTACGAGGATTCGGATGGGAGCCGCCGTCGATATGAATGGGACTGGCAACCGAGTGATGGTCCCCTTGACGACGCTGCGCCTATAGAATCGCCGCCAGTCGAACCTGAACCTACGAGGCTTCCTGTCATTCCTGTAGAACCTAAGCCTGTGATGACGGATATTGGCGTTGTGCATGAACCTATCGAATCTACTTTTACTGGAGGCTATTATGTCGCGGAGGAAGACACGGAAGCGAATTCGTCTGTTCTTGTCGAAACACAACCGCCGGTTAAAAAAGAAGTTGCGATGGTTGTCAAAGAAAGAGAACCTCTTGAAATTATCGTAACAGAGATTATGTTCCATGATTTAGGGATGCAGGATGTGTCCCAGTGGATAGAACTCTATAATGCTGGACATAAAGGAAGTATAGCAGGCTGGTCGATGCGTGCCGCCACGGACAGAAAAAGCACAAGTCAGCGAGGCGGCGATGCGGTTGTCGTCTTTGAGGATCATTTAATAGAAGCAGGTGGCACGCTGATACTCGCGTGCAAACCTGAAACAGACTGGCATCGGAGCATTGAGAACTATTGTGTGTATCCGATGCGGAACCTGAAGAACAAATGGAAACTCGTAGACCGGGACGGTAACGTCATCTACGAACGGAAAAATGAATGGCATCGGGGCTGGGGTTCTAAAATAAAGGCGCATCAGCGGAAGTCCGTTAAGGTTGTTCCGAGCGGCGTCCAGCATGGAAACCACTATTATGGTCGCGAGACCGATATCGGTACTCCGGGGTGGCATGCACCTATTCCGTCAGCGCCATCTCTGATACCTTTAACGCGAGCGACGACATGGGGGACATTGAAGCGATGAAAAAAGAGACATGGGACGAACTGCAGCAGACGGTTTTATTGCTACTCTCGTTTGGGATGTGGATAGCGTTTGAGTATTGGTGTTTCACGAATGCCGAGTACTCGGCGTTGCCGCATACATCTGCGGTCCGACTCGTTTTGACGAACATAGTGACAGGTTTATTTGCTTACATTTATACGAAAAGTGGAAAATCCACAAATGGAGACTCCGATGAACACAAGTAAGTTATTTGGCGATGCGAAAGTAGACAAGCTTGTAGAGACCCTGGTATCAATGGACTCGAAACTTGGAATCATCGTCGAAGCGTTATCGGTTTCCTCGCCGACCTTACCGACGGAAACTCCGGAAACCGAACTGGATTCCAATTCATGGATGCGTCCCGCTGAAAGTTTTATCGGTCTTGATGAAGATGCCGACGAGGCACAGGTCATCGAGTTTTCACAAACAGCAGGCACCCCGATTGCGTCGAGTGAAACGCCGTGGTGTGCGATCTTCGTCAATGCGATCTTAGCGATGGCTGGACTGAGAACGACGGGGACGATGCGCGCCCGTGACTTTGCCGACTACGGTCTTGAATGTGAGGAGAAAGTGGGTGCGATCGTCGTCTACAAATCACACGTCGGGTTCGTCCCGGAAATCGGGAAAGTGCTCGGCGGTAACCAGTCCGATGGCGTGAACATCGGAGAACAATCTTGGTATGGCACCCCGATTGCGTATCGGTGGCCTACTAAAAAAAAAGGATGAAATTATGAAACTCACAGAAGTTGAACCTCGCATCGAGGAACTGACAAACCGGCTCATAACGCTTCAAAAGTGCTTTGAAGCACACACCCGGTCCCCTGTTGATGATGCACATGTCGAGGCAGTAGACCCGGCATCCATGGACCCGCCTGCAGCGTTACCGAAACCTGAAGTCGAACCTGAAGTCGAACCTGAAGCAGAGGCGACCGAAGCACGGGTCCCTGAAGCGTCTGAGGAAACTGTTGAAGCGTCCGATCCCCCGATAGCGGAAACACCTGAAGAAGAGGAGGTGGATATTGATTTCGAGCGATTTCACAAAGAAACCGAATCTGCTGCAACGCCTGCTGAGGTGGCTTCCGTGGATCTTGATCTAAGTGCCGTGATTGCACAAGATGTCAAACCCTACAAAATCGTGGAGGTCATCAACGCTGCGATGAATCATCCGAAGCTCCGCAACGCCCGTGAGTTGGTGATGAAACCCGAAACAGGGCAGATGGAGAAGGTTCAGTCGTTCAGACTCACGGATGGCACGTTCATGGTCCCGAGTCGTGAAGTCTTTGAGCGAGTTGTCGCGGAAACGAAGATCGACGAAGTGGAATGGGTCAAGGACGTGACGGACTGCGAGGACATCTCATTGCGTTTCAATGCCAGGTGTATTGAGTTAGGACTGAATTCCTGCGGACGCGTGATGTCTTGGAGCGGTGGACACTGTTTCATTATCGCCATCGTTCGCGACGGGGATAGCCTCGGCTTTGCGTTCCTCGAACCGCAGACGGATCAGTTCTTGACAGACGAAGTCGGCGAGGGACAGTATTCGCTTGAAAACTGTTTGATACTGATTAATTAGCAATTAGGGCAATCGGCAGTCGGCAGTCGGCAGTCGGGGGTTTTTGATAGGGGTTTTTGATAGGGCGTTTCCCTTTCCCCAGTTTTTTCTTGCGAAAAAACCTCTCGGGTATCGGTAAAGCGTTCATCGTTCAAGAGAACCCTCTTTGCTGAAGGTTTCCGACCGCTGAGAGTGGAGCGTAGCGGAACGCCCCGACCGCTGACCGCCATAAAAAAGGAGAAAAACAAATGTCTTATCGAAGCACGATCTTTATACTAATCCTGATGCTCGCTGCGTTTGTGGCGATTCCGGGATTCACGCAATGGGAGGAACTCCCCTCGGAGGGCACGACCGTTGATTTCGCACTCACGGCAAATGAGAAGGCACAGTCGATCTATGGCACGGCGATCCATGCCGGGGAGACGTACTGGATGGGTGTCAACGGCACCCAGATTTCCGCGGATGGCGGCATCTTGAGCCAGGACCTCGCGGCACGTCTACAAGGCGGACTCCACTTCTGGGACGTATCCCTACAGGGTTTCGTTGAGTTGACACGCGATATGGAATCCGATTTGACGACAGCCACGGGGGCATACCTGCGGAAAGTCGTGGAGCTGGAGAAACTCGCCATCGTTTTGGGGGGTGGGAGTTTCGTGGAACGTGACCAGTTCGCTGAACTCGACACCTTTGACAAAGAAGGCACCGAGGCATCCGTCGGTGGCGCAGAGATCCTTCCGTATTGGCTCTTTATTCTTGGCTGTGAAGTCGACTTCACAGAGACGGTCGGACTGTATGGCAAAGTCATCGGCACACCGCAGGGAAATTTCTCACGTCTTGGGGGTATCTTTGACGTGGGAACGGATATTGTGCTCAGTGACACGTGGACGTTGAAAATCCAATCGACGACTGAATTTGAACGGACAGGGCGCGATACCGAAACATCGACAGAGAATTCGGTCATCCTGTCTGTTAACTTTTAGGGGGTTATCAATTGATGAAGCACCGGAGGTCAGCGATAATTGATGCCCTCACTGAACTTTTCGAGACGCTCAAAGAGCCGTCCGATTTTCCGTTGAGACTCCGCACCATTCAGAAACGTTTTGTACATTGGACGAGCTTGGAAAATCAAGGGGCTCTCCCGTGTCTTATGTTAAATTTCGATGAAAAGCTCCGCAGACGCGATGGGGGTGCGAATACGGAGTTTGCGGCTCTCGGAGAAATAGAAGAATATTTGCCGATAGTTTGCGATGTGATTTTAAAAGAGTCTGCCGAATTCCCTAAAGCGATTACGGATCAAGTCTCTGATGCTATATATACGATCGAGCGGCTCATCAACGGGACACCGGATTTGGACGTTGAGGGTGTGTATCGGACGAGAGTGCAAGAAGTGGATACGAGTGCGGGCAGGATGAGTGCCCTCCAGGGTACGCCCTTTGAAATTGTTCGGAATCACATTGTCGTGACGCATATCTATCCAGCAAATACGTCCGTGTGAAAGGATGCTTTTAACGGATGATGGACAACGGACAACTGACAATTGGAGGGAAAGGACAATGGCAACGAGACAAATAAAAGCCGAAGATACTTCTCATATTTTTGGGCGTGGTCCGAGTATTACGGACCGGTCTGAGATGGTAGGTATCCAGTATTTGGTTACGTCATGGGAACACGATGAGGATTCGGAAAAGACGGAGAGCGAATCGCTGCGTCCGGGGCGTGCGAGCGTTTTCGGTGAAGACGGTTTTTTGTGGGGATCGGGTCCGATTTCGATGGAGATCCCTTCAGAAAAAGGGTTCCTCGACATCCTACAACCGCTTCTGAACGATCCGACTCCGGTGAGCACGCCGATACCGAAGAAAACGCTTGTGGCCGCGGATACGAATTTGGAGTCCATCGTTGCGGCGGGATACTTTACGGACACGGCTGACGAGACGCTGAAGATCGTTGATGAACAGGTGCTGACGGGTAGCGGCGACAAGACGATCGCAGAAGCCCTGAATCTGTATCAGGAGGCGCTCACGCTGACGGTAACACCGGACGGCGATGCGGACCTGACGGCTGCGAACACCCCTGGCACGATCAGTATCACCTACACAGATGCGGATGGCGAGACGCAAACGACGACACTCTCGTTCGGGGATACGGTAAAAACGACTGCCCAGACACCGAGCCTGCCTGCGGGTGCGACGCTCACGCGTATTCGGTCAACAGGCTGGAAAGCGGGTAAATTTAGCATCACGACAGTGCTTGATAGGAACATCGTTCGGAATCCTGAACCGGATCGTCCGGGTCAACTCCGCGTGAAATACACGGGGGATCTTGCGGATCATACGCTGCTGATCCGAGGGGTTCGGCGTGTCGGGCTCGCCTCCGATGACACACTGCCGATGCGGGAAAAGATCGAACTGGGCGCGAATGTTCTGACGGAGAAGTATTTCCACAAAATCAATAAGGTCGAAGTCAAGGATAACAGCGGTGCGGATGTTGCTTCGCCTAAAGGCAAAATAGAGATTATATCGGAGCCGGGTGGCTATGAGACGACGTTAAAGGTTGCCAACGACGATCCCGATGGGTTGACGTTTGAAGCGCGCGTCGGTGGAGAGCCGTGGGTGGTAACCCGCGGGATTTTCATTGGTGGGAACATTGAAATCGGAGACACCATCAGTGCGACGTTTGAGATGCTCTCGAATCGCGTAGACAAACGCAGGACGATCGAAAACAGAGACGACGAGCAGTTTACGTCGACGATGGATCAGCATACGTCCGAATTCCCATTGATAGAACGCCGTTTCTATTCGGGGTATGGCAGATTCTTGGAGCTCGATGGCGAGGCGGTGCTCTGTAACTCCGTAGGCGTGAATATCGCGCACAACTACGACTTCGTGCAGGGCAAGGTCCCGGGTCGTTTCCGTCGGGATACCGAACCGAATGCGCGTCGCTTAACAACCGCATCGGTGAACACGAACTACGAGTCGGGGTCGAGCGAGGAAGATACATTCATACGGTGGGACGAGAAATTTCGCAACAATGAATCCGTAGATGCGCGCGTTGCGACGTATCAGTGGTTAGGGAATGGACGGCAACTCTCGATCAGTTATCGCATGCGGAATTGCGAGATCCAATCGCCGGTCCGTGTCGCAGCGAGTTCACCAGGGACGGTCCCGGTGGATGTAGATTTGAAAGCCGTCCCGCCGGACGGTCAGACGGACGGCGAGATCGAAGTCATAATTATGAGTGATGATCAGTGGAAATGATGGCTGTCGGCTGTCGGCTGTCGGCCGTCAGTAAGAAGGATCGCGAGTCGGGGAAATTGGGGAAAGGGAAACGCCCAAGCAAAAACCCCAAGCAAAAACACTCGCGCCTACAGGAAAAGAGGTGTTATGAATTCTAAAATTCAGGAACAGTTGGATGTCCAGATCCAGCAGAAACGTGCGGCGCAGGTCGTTGAGGTCTCGGAAGCACCCACACTCACGTCTGAGATATTTCAGCGAGATGCCCGGACGGAAGCATGCGTTGAGGTGAATTTTAAAGACGCATCCGCCCGGTTGATGGAAACCTCGGAGGCACCGAAGTTGACACGTGACGTGCTGGAAACGCAGGGGAAACCTGTCAAAACCGTTGAAATGTTCTTCGAGGACCAGATATGGCAAGTGAAAATCCGGGACGGTAGACCCCTGAGTGTTGAAGTCGCGCACTTAAAACTTCTTCTCGAATATGGTGACCAGGAACACGATCGCGCCGCACTGGAGGAACGGGATCGTGCCATTGCCAATCTGCTACTTGGAAAAATGATGGTGGATCCGCTCTTTTCTTATAAGGGTGCGGGTGAAGGCATCCCCATTGAGGACCGTTCGCCCATTATGATAGAAGCACTCTGTAACGCCTTTGCGGAGGTGAACACCCCCACAGCAGACGAGATTTATCAGGTATCCGTGAGACGCGGGGTCCCTGCGGACGCGTTTGCCCTATTTGGAGAAGGTTTTGAGTGGTATCCGGTAGGTGGACAGACAAAAAAGTTTGTGGATATGTCGGAAGACGAACTCGCCGCGGCGGAAGCGAGAAGCACCGCACACCGTCAGGTGCTTGTTGCGAAAATGATTTTGGATCCGGTGCTTTCGTATACACCAGTAGCAGATGACGAGGGACTCCCGGAGGACGACACCGAAGGGTATCCTGTCGAACGTTTGTCGGAACGGTATATGAAAACGCTCCACGAAGCGCACCAAATCGTAAATGTGCCTGCCGCGGGTCTGAGGTCCTTGCAACGTTTCTTTCGATCAAACGCAGACCCCACAGGGACGAAAGAGAGCGGCGAATCTGTGGGTAAGTAGTACTGCTGGCGGCAAACATCCATCGGATCGTGCGTGTCCGGATGCAGATATTAACTATCGCTACACATATGATGAAATCTGTCACGAGGCCTATTTCCAGGAGATGGAGAAACATCGAAAACGGAAGCCATGAAAAATGGGTGGGGTACCGAGCGTCCCACCCATTTCTCCATAAGCATTCAGTAACCTCAGCCTTCGTTAATTAACGATTCCACTTTTACAGAGAGAGCGCGTCCCTTATGCCAGCAGATGTCCACATTCGCTTTAAAGCACAGTCCGCTGAGGCGCGTGCTGAAATCGATCTCCTCAAAAAAGAGATCCAATACCTCCGTCAAGGTTTCAAAAGGACGCAGGAAGCGGCGGATGGCGGCGGCACTGCGTTAGAGCGGTTTCGTCGAGAAACAACTGCGGTGACGCACGTGTTTGTCAGTTCCATAGACGCTTTTGGGGGTGCGCTGACGCAATTTGATAGGCGGTTCCTGGGTTTCCATGAACGTGTTGATGCGTTCACAGGCGCGATCCGAGCGTTACCCCCGGAGATTACCGCGGTTCGTGATGGATTCGATGCCCTTTCGCCGACAGCAGCGCGTGTCAATGCGATATTCCAAGAATACAACGAGACGCTGGGACGCTATATTGCAGTGTCGGGAATCGTGGTAGCGTCTGCGGAAGCGGAAACGCAAGCGTTATCTGCTGTCTCAAAATCCATCATCCAACAGACGCAAGATGCCGAAGCGTTAGCCGATGTTCTCTCCAATGTAGCACACCGCACCGATGCCCACACCGCAGCCCTGGTCAATCCGGCTATCTCCGAGGCTGCTGAAAATGTGCGGTTGTATATCCGTGAGATGGACGCTGTGCAGGATAGGTTTGAAGAGACTGACACGATTTCGGATCGGTTGACGGATGCTATCAGGGAACAGGCAACAGCGTTTGACGAATTGCGGCAGTCTGTGGATGGCGTGTCGCACTCCCACTCACGACTTCCGGGACAACTGTTAGGGTCGGGGGTTTTTGACCAGTTTCAGGCTCGGACACCGGGCAGCGATTTCGGCACATCGTTTGCGGAGAACTTACGTCCCTTGCAAGCGCGATTCGGTCAGGACTTCGCGAGCCAAGCGATCCGAACAGCAGGGGAATTGCGACAGATCGAACAGGATCGGGTTGAGAGTCTTGAGGCCCTCGAACGCGAGTATTCCGAACAAATTATCGCGATCAACGAGGAAAAACGGCGACGGCTGGCAGAAGTGGAACAGGCGATCGAAGCGGAACGGGTGCGTCGATTGGCATCCATTGAAGCGGCATTTGAGGACGCAAAAAACGCCGAAATCGAAGCACGCCAAGAAGCGGCGGATCGGATCCTTCAGATCGAAACACGGGCAGCAGAACAGCGAGAACGGTTACGGGAACGGCTCAATGACCGGCTCATAGCCTTGGAGGAACGGCGAGACGACCGAATCCAAGATCTGTCGGATGGATTCATAGAACGCGAACAGGAACGGACGCAAGAGATCCTTCAGATCACCGAACGCGCCGCGGAAGCGAGGGTAGACGCCGAGCGAGCGTATGCCGCGGAAGTGCAGTCTATCCACAATAGACTCGTTGAAGACGTGTTAGCCGTGCAGCGTGAATTGGCAGCGGAAATAGCGTCTCTGGAATCGGGGTTCATCGAACGTCAAGCTGACCGTGCAGATGAGATTGTGCGGATCACAGCGGATGCAGCAGAAGCAAGAGCCGACGCGAATCGGACGTTCACAGATACGATGCAGGGCATCTATAACGATTTAGTCACGGCGTGGGATGCTCTGGAAGAAGGGTTTACCGAAAGACAAGCGGATCGCGCAGAAGAACGGATTGACATTGAGCAGCGGGCGGCAGATGCCCGGGTAGATGCGTACCAAACCTATAACGACACCGTTGCACGTATCAGCACCAACCTCGTAGACGAAATTCGTGATATTCAAGACGAAATTACGGAAGTCGTTGCGGATGCAGCAGAGACCCGTCTTGAAATAGAACAGGCATCGATTGAGAGCAGAACCGAAGCGAACGCCGACTATGCCCGTAGCCTTTCGGAAATTGAATCGGAGCGGGATCGACAACTTGAAGACAGCCAGCGTCGGCTTACGGAGATCCAAGAACAGGCAGCTGCGGCGAGAGTGTCGGCAGACGAAGACTATGCGGACAGGTTCCAGGATATCCAGAACGACCTTGTGGATCGGGTTGTCGGTATCCAGCGGGACCTGAACGACACGCTCAACGATCTGCGCGATGCGCAGTTAGATGCCGAACGCGACAGATTAGACAGTCTCGTTGAATTGCATGAAGACACACAGCAGAAGTTAGAGGACTTAGAACGCGATCGCACCCAGAACCTTGAAGATTTACGGCGCGAGTTCCAGCGAGACCAGTTGGATGCGGCAGAACAATTAGACAGAGCCTTAGAAGATGCCGACAGCGATGCCGAACGGGAAGAAGCCCGAAAGCGGTATCAACGCAGAATCGAGGACCTCACCCGTGAATTCCACCGTCGCGCGCTGGACTTACAGATACATCAGCGTCGCCAGCAAGAAGCGATTGCGCGTCAAGCCGCGGCGAGAGAGCTACAAATCGCGGCACAGGCACAGGCAGAAAAAGAACGGATTGCACAGGAAGGAACCGCAGCACGCGCACAGGCACAGGAAGGTATCGCTACGGCGGAATCGGCAGCAGGGGTCGCTTTTCAGGAAGCGCAAGCGAACTATGTGCCGGCATTAAGTGCGCATGAACAGGCACTCTTGGCACATGCCGAAGCACTCAACGCAATCCATCAGGAGTCTGCAGCAGCGACGGCGGCAGTCGAGCAGTCAATAAGTGAGACACGCCAAACTGCATTCGAGGACACCGCGACAGCAGCGCAAACCCTCAGCGAAACGCTTTCTGCAGTAACATCCGCAGAACAGGAACGGCTCTCGGCACTGGAGACAGAAACTTCTGGGACCCTATCAGGGTTGAATCAACAGAGAACAGATGCGGAAACACGGGCGGGTGTATCGTTTGACGAGGCACTCGCGACCTACACGCCGGCAGTGGACTTGAACACACAGGCATTAAATACGTTGAACGCGACGCTCGCGGAGATAGCCGCAGATGAAACGTCAGGGCTCGCTGACATCACCGCAGCCGGCACAGCAGACAGCGCAGCGACCACAGCGTCGCAGCAGGCACTCGAAACCGGTGCGGGTGTGTCCATCGAGGACGCACGTGCGAACTTTATCCCCGCATTGAGCAGTGCAGCGCAAGCGACGTTGACGCTCAACGAAACGATGCAAGCCGTTGACACCTCTTTCAAGGAGGCACTTGCAGGAATCCATGCCGAAGGACGTGTGGACCGGCAAGCCGTCGACGCTGCTGTCCAAGCGGCAATTACGGACGCAGTTGCACAACAGCGTCTTCTCGAAACACAAGCCGGAACCACGTTTGCGGACGCGTCTTTCGCGTTCCAGCCGGGCATCTCCGATATTGCGCACGCCGGAATTGAGAGAGACTCCGCGATCGCTGGCATTGACGAAGGAGAGACCGCGGACATTGACGCAGTCAACGCGCAGAGCCTTGTGGATCGGTTAGAGACAGACGCGGCGATTACGGAGACGCGAGATGCGTATATCAAGGCACGGGATACCGAGCTGTTTCGACACAACGTCGCGATGCTTCAGTTAAACACCGCTGAAGCCGCAGACATCAAAGCCGTGCGTGAAACGCTCAGCACCGACCTTGAAAGCATTGATGAGAAGTTAGACATAGAACTCAACGAGATCCGGGAACAGAAGTTCCTCTTTGACAAGCGTATGGCGGAATTAATAACGGCTATCAATGCAGAAGCGAATGTCTCCGTTGCGGATCTGAAGCAAGATACCGAGGCGATGCGGAGTTCTTTGGAAGCGATAGCGGCAGAAGCGAAGGACAATGCGTGGAAAGGGGCTTTGTTAAAAATTGCTTCAACGGGCATAACCGTGGCCGGCGTTGCCGCGGGGACTGCCGTGGGTGCGCCACAGGTGGGGCTTGTGGTCGGTCAGGCAGTGGGCGGACTCGTGGAGCAGGGCGGTAACGAGTTGTTCCACTACGAGCAGACGGATAGGATTGCGAGACGGATTGCGCGGCAATCGGCGTTACGTCGATCGCGGTCGTCCCCGAATTACCTACCCGACGCGAATCAAATCAGAAATTCCAGGGACGTGAGTCGCGAAATCGTGGCAGGGGTCACGGAGGGGTTGAACATTGGAAAACGCACGGACGGTGGCTTTGGGGGCGCGTCGCAGGAAGCAGGACTGCCGAACGAAATCTCAGCAACGATTCAGATTGAATTCCCGGATGGCACGGTGCAAGAGCTGCGAGATCAGATGGTGCGACTTGAGCAGCAGGATAGATAGTTGTCCGTAAGATGGCGGTCGGTTTCCGTCAGCAATCAGATAAGAACGGGAAATGAATGGTTTCCCTACGACGAACGGGTGTTTTTATGCCAGCGACGGTTGAGATATTAGCAATCCCTATTGGGAGCCAACTCGTCCAGACAATCAATAAAAGGACGGATCCGCCTGAACCGGACAGTAAAAACGATTTTCGGGTGCTGTTTATCTTTTCAGAGAACGTTACGGGGCTGGCGGAAAGCGATATTACGCTGTCAGCAGGGACGACGCTTGTGTCGCTGACGGGGAAGCACGCGGTATGGGAGGCAACGCTCCGTCCGCCAGAGACGAGCGGCATCGTGACAGTGACGGTCGCAGCAAATGCCACCTCACAAGGCAATCCACGCACCTCGAAACGCATACGGGTGACGACGTTTTTCCCGGATGCCGATGCCGAGGCACCGAGACTTTTATTTAATCATGGATTATCGTATTCATGGTCACATCAAAATGCCGCCGGTTCTAACGAGAGAGGCATCGCTGTCACGCCGACTCGAATCGTGATTGCGTCGAGTGGGTACCGGGGCTATCCATCGAATCACAACGACAGTTATCTTAACTTTTTTACGCATGCCGGTGTGCATCAACCGAGTGAAACATTTACCACCCGGACTCCCGGTGCCACTGCATCGGCTGTCCGAAAAATCTACCAAATAGATTATATGAATGAGGGGCTTATCTTCAAAAGCGGTTCTTCTTATTCGCGAGCCGACCTTGTAGATTTAGAGGGAACGCTCGACGCGTCTCATATCAGTGAAGGGGCTCTCACACACACACGCTTGGGGGCTATGTTTTTCAGCGGTCCCGCCCTTTCAACCCAGCCATACACCCTTGATGTGAATCCGATTCCCCATGAATTAGAGACCTTTGCACGCAACCGTTCTACTTTTGCGAATTCGATTGCACATCAAGACGACCTCCTATATCTCCTGAAAGGGTATCTGTTCAGCGAGAGTTCCAAAGGTGCGTCGTTCACCCTTATGGAAATCAACGCGTCGGATGCACCTGAAATCCGCTCGCATCTGAATATCAAAAATCTAAGCAGCCCTGGCAGTAATTTTCTCGATATAGCAATCTATGGGGATACGCTCTATCTTTTAAGCCGTCGGTGGACACCTCGCGGAGCAACCGTAACACCAGGTGTCTACACGCTCGACATCCGCAAATACCGTCCCATCGCAAAAAACACGAAAACCACGATCCCGCCGGTGTTCGTTGAAGCCGGTGAGACTTTGGACTTAACGCAGTTTTCACCCGATGCCGAGCGGATCGTTTTCGATGTCGGGTATGACAAACAGCCCCACCTCTCTATCAACACCCGCAACACACTCTCCGTCGGTTCCGGGGCGCACACGTGCTTTGTGAAACTCAAGGCGATAAACAGAATCGATGCGACGGTAACCGAGAGCTTCGGGTTCTACTTGATTGTCCTTCGGGCAGCCGCGCCTGTGTGGCGGGATGTCTCCGAATTGACGATGCGGGCGGGAAGCCGTTATGACCTGTTCCAGTTAGTACCGGATGCAGATTCAATAACATTTCGGAGTGGAAGCACACGACTGGCAGGTAGCCGTCTCAGCAACGGTGTGTTCACCATCGGCACCGTTGGCGGGGTTTCGCATTTCACGGCACAGAAAGGGAGTCGTAGCAGCCATATCGCCATTGCGATAGATGTTATTCAAGGGACGGGTTCAAACAGTTCAGCGGTCTCTGGGTATCGCGTTGAGATTGCCGGCATAGATGTAACATCGGACTTAGTCGGGTTTCCGAGCGTCTCAGAGACACTGGATCCGGTCGTTCTCAACGAGTATCGCGTCAACGAAGCCTCGATCACACTGCGGAACGAGAAAGGGAAGTATAACAGCGACCGTATCGGTAATTTCTGGGAAACGCACGGGCTGAACACCGGGGGGTTCCAGAACGCCGTGAAAATCTATTTAGCGTACCGCGATGGGAGCGAGCACTTACATTTTTCAGGGGTCGTGAACGAGGCGTTCGTGCCGATCAAGGGCGCGACCTTCAAAATCAATTGTTTGGACATCTCATCACGGTTGCGAAAGGCGTTCGTCGACGCTTTTGGGACCCTCGAGAAATGGGATACACTTCGGAAACAGTCGGAGGCAGACAATTATGAGGCGGTGTATGTACCCGAACAATCGCTGGTGCCGATGCAGGTCGGGACAGGTCAAGCGAGACGCCATCGAACGGACGTGGACATCAGTCGATTGGAATTACAGAGTGAGGGACCGACCGCAGAGAACACAGGCTACATGACCGCGACAGCGTTTCGGACCGCGGGCGGGGTCTCAGACGATCCCCTGTTATTGAGATTCAAGGGACAGCATCGGTCAGAAGATGTTCGGTTTCTGATCAACCAGTTGGCACTGAACAAAGAGGTCTACAACACCGAGATCGACCTTCCGGGTGTTACCGTAGACACGCCGTTTCTCTTGAATCGCGGGAGTATTGCGTTCAGTGTCGAGCCGACGCGGACGACGCGGGTGCCGGTGGACTGGGTTTACGATGCCACGAATGATCGGATCTTGATACTGCTATCGAACCCGGAAGTGCATATTGCGGATCTGTTGGTGCAGTATGACATGCGTGGCGATGCGTATCGGGTATTGCACACGTTCGAGAAGGGGATCGCGGTGCATCGGATCGAGCGGCGGAACGCGACGCATTATTATCTTCTGACATCTGCGAAAATAACACAAGATCGGAGTGCGAGGGAGCTACCCCGGCAAACCGACGCGACGGGGTATGCGTATGACAGTGCAGCGGTCGGGAGCACAATCAAGATTTACCACTACACCACCGCCACAGGCACCTTGACGGCACATGTTGCCGAAGACAATCGTTTTCCGCCGCAGTTGGGCATCCAGTATCATGTCGGTTTTGAAAACGCGCACTATACCGACACGTTTGAGGGGATTGTACCGAGTTACCTCGGTGCGTTCAAATGGCAGGGGACTGCGCTCTACTATCGGTATGCGAAAGACAGCGAGTTCGGGGTTGCGAGCGTAGATGCGGCTGGCACGACAACAAAAATGCTCGGTCAGCCGACCAGTAGGCATCAGAATCACCTGAATTTCGCGTTTGACATCAACAGTGCAGGGACGCTTTATTTCGCGTATGCGAGCATCGGAGCCTACGAAGGCATTGAAGTCGTCTCCACACAACGTTTAGGCAGCGGACGCGGTTTGCGAAGCACTGCGACCCTCACAGACAACTTGAGTGGTTATAGCATCCCGCTACAGATCGTTGTCAATCTTCAAGGAGCACAGCGGTATACTTTCAACGACGGTCATGTTGTTCGGATTACAGGTATAGATGGAGACGGTAACACACAAACAAAAACTTTGAGAGGGACGCGTTCAAACGGACAGCACGTGATAGACGGTAAATTTCTAAGAATCACATCCGTCGTCTCCGGCGGGTTCTATGGAGGTGACTTCAGTATCACGACACTTCCAGCCGAGGGGAGCGATCTGAGGATCGAACGGCGAGCGAGCGATGGCACAGCGACACAGGTGCTCCGCAGTTCAAAATCCTTTGGGGCACTCACCGATTTAGATGAAGCCGGTGGCGTGTTCCTTGGCGTACACGAGGCACTCTTTCATAACAATGCCCTCTATCTCCTCGTTCAGGTGGGACGGGTAGACTTTGATGAAGATGCGGATGCATACACCCCCGCTCGTCAGAAAGCGGCGGGATGTATTTTGTATAAATGCAATGTGACGGCGGCAACCCCAGCGTTGACAGTCATTGATAAATGGGAGTTCGCGACGCATTCCGCCTGTGGCTTGACGGTTCACGACGGTTCCGTGCATTATGTGGAACAGCCGAGCGCGGCGACGGCGTTCAAACCGATAAACCCGGATTTGTGATAGGAGGAACGGAAGGGAGGAAGGATGGAAGAGGGGAAGGATGGAAGAATAGAAGAGGGGAAGGGGAGAAAATCAGAAGATAGGGAGGTTAGAAGATGGCACGCGTAAGATTTGACTACGGCGGAGAACCGACAGCAGGCCAGAAGTCCTTTCAAATAACGCTGCGGTGGAATCGGAATGTTATAGGGCTGAGCCAATCGGATATCACCATCGAAGGTGGGACGATCACCGATTTCATAGATTTTTCCGATCTGTCCGCCTTCACAGTTCTTCTTATAGATGTAGATGCGGTGCTGTCGCGGTTACGGGTTACCGTTGCGGAGGATGCGGTCACTCACGGTAACGAGGAAACGTCTGTCGAATGGAATTTCGGACCCTCGGTCACCTTGACAGCGGGTCAAACGCTGTCCGAGCCGGGGGGCGTGGTCACCCTCACCGCGGATTTTTCCGGTGATGTGACAGGGATAACGGCGGCAGATTTTTCCGCAACGGATGCCGATGGCGATCCCGTAACCCTTCAAAACTTCCAGGCGGATACCGATGATGCCTCCCGCTATACGATTGATGCCGTGATGCCCGCAACGGGCTCCGGCACGGTATCCGTTGTCCTCGCAGAAAACGCCGCGACCGAAGGCAACCCCAAAGCGACCGTTGCCATCGCGTATTCCCCGGTGAGCGTCGTGTTAACCGACGACGACCCCGACGACATCATCGACTATGGCGGCACCGTCACGATAACCGCGACGTTTGATAGAGCCGTAACGGGCATGACGGCGGCAGATTTTTCCGCGAACGTCGGTGCAGTGTCGGGATTTACGAAAGTCTCTGCAAAGGTGTACCGCGTCACGTGGACGGCACCCACGACAGGCACTGGCACTGCGAAGATAACACTTGCCGAAGACGCTGCCACCCAAGGCAACCCCGAAGCGTCTGTCTCCTTACAATACCCGTTCCCGCCCGCGGTCGCGCACCTCGCTGCAGTGCCTACCTCGGTCTCGAATGGTGCGTCGGCGACCCTCACGGCGACCTTCGATAAAGACGTAACAGGGCTTGCTGCTGACGATTTCTCCGCAACTGTGGGCGCGGTATCAGACTTTACGAAAGTCTCTGCGAAGATTTACAACGTAACGTGGACGGCACCGACATCCGGGCGTGGCACAGCCATAATTACACTTCGCAAGAACGCCGCCACGCAACGCAACGCGGCAAAAACGGTTAATATTGCATACGCCCCGGAACCGCCAGCCACCGTCACCCTCGCGAGCGGTGCAGCGTCGGTTTTCAATCGGAAGACGACGCTCGTCACGGCAACCTTTAGCAAAAATGTTGCAGGCATCGCACTTAATGATTTCTCCGCGACTGCGGGCGCGGTCTCCGGCTTTACGAAAGTCTCTGCGAAGGTTTACCGCGTCACGTGGACGGCACCGACATCCGGGACAGGGACGGCAACGGTAACACTTCGCAAGAACGCCGCCACTATCGGCAACCCTGAAGCCACCGTGGACATTGCGTATCTCCCGGAACCGCCAGCGACTGTGGCACTCGTCGCGGCACCCGTCTCAGTGAACACCGGTGGCACCTCCATCGTAACCGCAACGTTCAGCAAAAATGTTACAGGAGTCGCTCTCAACGATTTTTCAGTCAATCGCGGGTCGGTCTCCGGCTTTACACGCGTCTCCGCAACCGTCTATCGCGTCACCTACACCGCCCCCACGTCCGGGACCGGCACCGCAACGGTTACTCTCCGTGCCAACGCTGCGGTTTCCGTCGGCAATGCCGAAGCCACCGTCGATATTGCGTACGCGCCGACACCCCCCGCAATGGTTCGGCTGACAACAAATGAAACAACCGTTTTCAACCGTAAGACAGTGACCGTAACCGCAACGTTCAGTAAAAATGTTACAGGGGTCGCCCTTAATGATTTCTCCGCGAGCGTCGGGTCGGTCTCCGGCTTTACACGCGTCAGTGCGAGGGTTTACCACGTCACCTACACCGCACCCGCGACAGGGGATGGCACCGCGACGGTAACCCTGCGTGCCAACGCTGCCACTGTCGGCAACCCTGAAGCCACCGTCGATATTGCGTATCTCCCGGAACCGCTAACCGCCGTCGCAACAGGCCCCGCTTACGTAGACACTTACGATGAAACCCTCGGTTACAATGTGTTGCCTGAACATCTCGGAGGATTGAAGCGCATTTATTCAAACGGCGCGGTCGTGGAATTGGGCAACGTCTGGTACACCGACAGACCCTACAATACCGTCCAGACGCGTCTGTTGTCCATCGGCAACGATCTTCACATCACCGCGGGGTATGGGAACGGGAATGAAATTTTAAGATACAACGCACCGGCAAGTGCAGCAGAGAACAGGGTGCATATCGTCTACGGGAAGACGCTGCACTATGTAGTACCGAGATTCCAACCGAGTGGAAGTGTCTATGCGGCGTTAGCGGGGTTGGCGAAGAGCGTCAATGCGACCCTCTCTTTTCGGAACAATACGGTTTATATAACCGATCGGCGTCCGTATCGAGCCGTGACAGACGGTGCGACGGGTACCGGAACAGGCACTGTGCGTTTCAGTGCTGCGAACAAGACGTTTCCGTCAAGCGGTTACCTGCTCATCGGGAAAGAGATTTTGAGATACACGGGTATCGCCGGTCGCGCGTTCACAGGCATTCAGCGCGGGGTGCTCGGATCAGCGGTTGTGAACCATCCGAACAACACCCCGATGCTGTACCTCGACACCCTGATTCAGACAGAGAAATTAGGGAGTCCGTATAAGGCGATAACGCTCCAATCGGACACCAACCGGATCTTCAATATCATTCGGGATTCGGGTCGAATTGCGGAGGTGCGCGATGAAGCGAGCATCAATTTGTATGGAGAAAGACCCTATACGTTGGACCTGTCGCTCACACGACATGAAAAAGCGTGGATTGAGGAGATTTTTCGGAGTTACCTTGAAGAATTGTCAACCCTCCAACACATCGTGAACATCCAAGTGATTCCCGACTTCAGTGTGCGGATCGGTCAGATTATCCCGTTTTTCTACAAAGGGTTGATATGGGCAATGCGGATTGTCTCGGTGCGGTATGAGGAACGGACGACGCATCTGAAGGGGCGAACGTTAAAATAGCAGTCGGCAGTCGGGGGTTTTTGATAGGGTGTTTCCCCAGTTTTTTCTTCCGAAAAAACCTTTCAGCGATCGGTAAAGCGTTCATCGTTTAAGAGAACCCGCTTTGCTGACTGCTGACTGCCGATAGCCGATTGCCATTCTTGCCGACTGCCAATAGAGGAGACATCAAATGGCATCTTTACACAATGCGCTCTTTTTCAAGGAGTGTGTGAACTACCTCGACACCGGGACGCGTGTCAGCGAGCGGGGCAACCCGTCAAAGATCATCCGTGCTGTCGCCGACAACGACTATACCACAGCTACGACACAGAAGGACCTGGACATCAACATATCGGTGAACGGGCATCCGACGCGGGTCGATGCGGTTTTCATCAAAGGGAAAGGCATCACTCGGCATTCGGGGACCCCGACAGGGGGTAGCGGTCGCGGCTGGTCGCGGGTTCGGCTTCCGGCGACCGTAAAAAATTGGGAAGGCACGCATGTTTCCACGACGGTTGCGGGCTTCCAACATCACCTCTATCTGTTACCGACACATTTCACGGCGACATCGGTACGCGTGCAGTTTGAAGGGACGGGGGTTGCGATCACCGAGATCATGCTGCTCGAACTCGGCATCGAGATAGACGCGAACGGCGATTTCACGCAAATCAATTCTAATTTCGTGGATCGGGCGGGCGTGATCCATTCGGATCCTGGGGGTGGGATTGCGTATGACTCGCTGATCGGTGAAGGCCGCGATCGCTGGGAAATCGACTACGTGGTTCGGGTGGTGCCGGGGAAAACGCTTTTGGAAACGCCGGAGGAATTTCTGTATTGGCGTTCTGAGAACCGGAATTTTGTGCATGCGATGGAGCCGTCTCGATTTCCGTGGCGGGTGTTCCCAGCAGTGTTTGCGAGAAAGCGTGTGCCAGTGAGGTACAGGACAGATGATAAGTTGGCAGGGGAGGTGCTGAATTTTAGGGTGGCGGAGCAGTAGGGCATAGCAGTCAGCAATTAGCGGTCAGCGGTCGGTAAGAGGGAATTGTCTGAATGCACGTCGCATTTGGTCGAGTACGCCGCAAATCACGGATTTTCGCGGATTCTGCGGATGACGCGGATTCTGCGGATTCTGATTTATTGTCGGTTTTCGACAGGAAGATACGGGTTAGGGAAAATAGCGGTTTTAGGCGCAAACTGGAAAGTTTACGCGACAAAGAGGAGGATCGCTCCTACAGAAGATAAGAGGGTTTATAGTTTTTTCAGAAATACTGTAAATATTTGTATTTATTACAAATATTTACAGTATTATTGAAAGTTTTACAAGGACAAGGTTAGTACCTCGACAGCGGTGGAAGCAGGGAGGCGTTTAGGTCATGTTCTCCAGTACATTGGTTAGGTTATCCAATATTTTGGTGAGTTCTGCGTGTGCTTCGATGAGCGTTTTGTGGTTTTGGAGCGCGGCTTGGAGCTGGGTGTTGAGGTTCTGCTCGCGCTGCTGGGTCTCTTCCAACGCCTTGCGGAGCCGCTCGTTCTCTTGGCGGAGGGCGAGTCTCACGAAATCGACGGACTTATCACCCGCGTATTCCAAGTAACCGTCGGGGATATAGATATTGCCGTAAAGACGTGAGAGTTCGCTAACGGCGATGACCTGATGCTTCCGCTTCCTGTCTGGGTTCTCGATGGCGGTGAGGTTGTTGGATTGGATCTCTTTGTAGAGGGTTTCTTGCGAGACACCGAGTAGGTCGGCGGCTTGTGCCACGGAGAGATAGATTTCGGTTGACATAGTTTGCTCCAGTTTAAAAAATCAACAGAGGGAGGGAAGGATGGAAGAAGGAGGGGTGGAACGGTGTCCCCCAACCTTCCTGTCCTCTCTTTCCTTCCTATCTCTTTCCTTCCTATCTTTTTCCCTCCATTTGCAACAATACTTGACTTTTCTGCTAAAAAATTGGACAATTATAATAACCTCTTGGACAGAGGTTAAACCTACCCCGTCCTGAGGACGACGCTAATCTCCTCCATTTCAATCAAACTAAAAGGATGACGGGAGAGGATTAGGGAACTCTCCTGTCATCCTCTTTCTTTAAGATCGCGATCAGGAGATCACCCCTACAGAAAGTTGATCGGCACATTAAACATCCATTTGTATGTATTTTACACGTTTTTAGTGAATTTCGCACTTTTTTTGACGAGTTATGCGTTTTTTTTGCCAAAAAGTGGTTTTTTTGTAATTTTAATTTGACATAGAGCGTTTAATAGTGTAGAATTAACTGCGTAAAGGGTTGAAACACAAGTTTTTATACAGTTACGCGAGGAATTCATGATGCGCCGCGTGAACACAAAAACCATTCTGACTGCATGCGAGATGTCCTTTGATGGGAAAACCGACACCGAGATAGCGGCCACTTTGGAAACGTCTGTCTCAAATGTCTCCCGCTGGAGGAAGAATGCAATTTGGCAAGAGTTTGAAAAGGAATTGATTACTGTGCACAAGCAGTCTTTATTAGATGCGCATCGAGCAACCCTTGAGGATGGCACCTCGTAGTGAGGTGTGCAAAGGTTAGGTTCAACATATAAAGTAAAGGATGGGTTTATCAATCCCTGGATCCGTTCTTAGTTAGTTTATTTTTTAGTTAGATTTATTGTTTTTAGGAGGAAAACGTGAAAAACGTAATATTGTCAAATAAGTTGACATTTTCCTTAACAAGTTTAATAGTACTGCTCGTCTTCTACGCGCCGTCTGCGATGGCAGATCACGGGGACTTCGGTGTCTCAATATCGGCGGCAGAAACGATGGTCGATGTCTCCTCTGCCGATGGTATGCAGATCGCCTCGGGTCGTGATCGTGCAAGTCGCGATCTTGCTACAGATACGGCAAGGTTCATCACCCTTTTGCTTAAAAGTGATCGGATCGTGAGCCTTGCAGGTCCGGATACAGGCGTGACCGATCCTGACTTGGATGATCGTGGCGTTGCTGATACTGTTCTTGATATTACAGATATTGTGATTGATGCTTACGATGGGAAAGGACGTGCACTCGGTGTTCTCGCGAACACAGCAGAGACCGACGATGTAGTTATCCTTTCACACCGAGATCCAACCAATCCGGGCAGAGAGTTCCTGATACGGATAGATGAAACAGAGCTTACGAATGCGTATACAGCAGCCAGAGCGGGGGGTGCTGCATTCGAGATTCACACCCTTCTTTTCTCGATTCCGGCGAAAAAGATGGAACAGGCGGATATAGGCTATGTTACTGCCAGGAGACATCCTGACGGTCACACCCAGCATTTCAATAAGGCTGTCGCTGCTTTCAGGGTCGACCTCGTTGATGACGATGAAGGTGAAGCGCGGTATAACGTGGGTACGAGTAGCGCATCGGTTGGTGATCTAGGTATTCCAGGTGTGGTTGCGATTCAGCAACTTCGCGAGCGTACAGGTTTCATAGAAAGTGGAAGCTACCAGGTACGGGTCATCCTCACGGAAGAACCGAAGGGTGGTTTGACTAAAGATCTGGTTATGGTCACGAACGGATCCGCGACCGCAGTCCGCAAAGGTGCAACGATTCAGGGTGCATATACCGCTCCTGCAACTGTTCCATCCGCATTGACGCTCGAGATGGCGGGTTATACCACAATGGCTGGTACTCCGGCGGCAACTGCTGCAACCGACTTACCCGAAGCCACGGGTCGTGACAACATGTACCATCAGTACTTTGTAACAATCATGCCGACTCCCGGTTTCGACGGTACCAACGTCATTTCAATCAAACAGTTTTCGGATCAAGTGCTGCCGGTTGGCAATATGTATGTCCCCTTGGCGGATCAGCAAATTGTTGCGACAACCTTGCCGGCTGCTGAAGTAACTGTCAGGAATGCAAGAGTCGCAAACGAAACGCTTACGGTTCGTGTGCATACCATCGAGGATGAAAAAATCGCAGCTGCCAAGGCGGGATACGATGCGCGTCAGAAGATCTATGATGCGAATCCGCTTGTGAAGGTCCTTGGTAACAAACTTATCGTTCCTGCTGGTGGATATCTCGTGCTTGCAAAAGGGAAAACCGATAGCGATCCTGTATCGGGTGTCGTTAATGTTAGCATGAAGACCAAAGATAAGAAAACCGACGCTCAGAAGATGTACAACGTCGTGTATGATTTTGGGTTGCCATTCCCTGCAGACGATCTGTCGAACTACTTCCTTAATGGTGGCGAGCTGAACTTAGCCTATCAGGACATTCCTGCCGCAACCGATAGCGGACACGGTGATGCAAAGGGTCCCACAGGCGATGATGCGACAGGTTACACGGCAGCTTCAACGAACGCATATGCCGCCGGTGCTCTGATCATCAATGAGATTATGTGGGGGCTCGATGCAAACAGTCCGAACTCTCAATACATTGAATTGTATAATCCAGGCACGACAGCGGTCGGGCTTGATAACAAAGAATGGGTAATCTCGGTCGGAGATGCTCCTACTGGGTTTACTGTCATTGACACGGTCAACAACGTTCCTGCTTCCGGTTACTGGCCAGTTCCAGGTTCAAGCGGTGTATCGAAGATAGAGCCAAATGCTGGCTTCTTTGCGCTCGTAGATATCGTTTCGATGTCTCGTGTCATGGATACCGCCGATGGAACCGATGCCGCAAGTTGGGCAGAATCTATGCGTCCAAGTGGGAACATCACTGGACGGCGTATTGGAACACCGGGTGCTAAGAATTCATACGTGATGCCCGTTGTGCCACCACCGCCACCGGCTGCTCCCGCAACTGATGTTGCAACTGCTGAAGACATCATGATTTCAGAAGTCATGGTTCCCAGCAACGAAGGGAGACTCCCGCAGTGGATCGAACTCGCCAACGTTAGCGGTAAGGAGGTCAGTCTCAGTGGCTGGTCTGTTGACATCGATAACGACTCCGACGCGAGTTCCTCTTCCTATCGAGTCGATATTGGTGATGTGACTGTAGGGAAAGACCAAACTCTGCTTATTATCTCGAAGGCGGGACGTAACTCCGGTACCGGCATGGGTGCAGACGCTAAAGGTACGCTCCGTGAGGATCGTATCGTTGACGTGCAGAGCCAGGTGAGTCCGGGCGAGGCTAACTATATGCTCATTAGCGAAATCGCTTTCAAGTTAAGTCTCGTTCTGCCCCCAGGCACTGGGACCGTCAAAACCGGCGATGTCGTGGGTAACCTCGGCATGGCATGGGAACTTCCGGCGTTTGAAGGTACGGGTCGGAGTTCGCTGATCCGTCGTGAGATGGGTGAAACGACTGAGCTTATGGGAACCGACGCAGCCGGTTGGGTGCTTGCATCCGAGACTGGACTCAGCGGTGCCTATGTAGGAACCTTCTACGGCGATAAAGACGATATAGGAACACCCGGCTATGACGCTGGTGGTGCACTACCGGTTGAATTGTCCAAGTTCTCTGCCGCACGCGACAGAGTCACGGGTCAAGTGGTGATCGCATGGGAAACCCAATCCGAGTTGAACAACGCTGGATTCTTCATCAAGCGTTCACAGCAGCGGAATGGTCAGTTCATGGTCGTCAACCCTGCAATGATTCAAGGTGCTGGCACAACATCTGAAAAGCAGTCCTATACTTACACCGATACGACTGCGAAGCCAAATATTGTTTACTATTACCAGATCGAAGACGTATCATTAGACGGAAACCGCCAGACCCTGACACGCGGACATCGTCTGAAAGGGCACATCGGTGCCGCTGGTAAAGCAACAACGACGTGGGGCGACCTCAAAACGTCCCTTGATCAATAATGAGGTGTTTCAGGGATAAATCTGTTTGAACTAACCTAACAGACAAACAAGCAAAGCGGTGGGAGAATTCCACCGCTTTGTTTGTTTAAGGTCTCCATCAGTTTGTACCATTTTCCGAAATTCTGCGTTATAAAAAGAAATTGACTTTTTCCAGAGATTGTTGTATTCTATTTAAATACCTTGTTGGGGGGCACTGCTAGGTCCTGTGCGAACACCATCTCCCAGAAAGCACAGGAACTGCCCCCTTCCCACCCTAGCAGGCGGTTAAAAACAAGGTCAAGGTAAACACATTTTTTTACAGGTTATCAGTTATCGGAGAATCAACAGTATAAAGGTTCTCCGTGTAGCATTCACTGGGATTTTCCACGAAAACCCTTTCAGTCATCAGTTAAGAGGCGAGTTTGTAACAATTTACCCTCGTTTGGAATATTCCCAAGCGCGGTGGAGTGTTACCGAAAAACCCCATAACTGAAAACGACGCAACTGATAACCGACAACTGACAACTCATAAGAGAGGTATATTTTTTCATGAAGACTTTAATCACACCCAAAATTGGATTTGGGCTACTGCTGGGGCTCGTGCTGGCATTCAGCGTGCAGGGCACCGCAGACGCGCTGACACTCACGCCAACATCTGACAAAGTTCAGTCGAAGCTAGAGAACTCAATGTTTGAGATATCATTCTCTGTCGGACTGAAATCGGATACGACTGCCATCCGGAACGACCAGGGAAAACCAATTGATGATGGTACAGTAGGCGGCACCGCAGTGTTTGCTGCATCTGCAGCGGTGCGAATTGATAGCCAGGGATATTTAGTTACGGTGATTGACGGTAAAGATTACCGTAATACTCAGAGTGAAGCTCGCTCAAATCTGGTTCCACCACTTCCAGACGTGCCAGCACTTCCAAGTGATGCGGATCCCGCTGCGGACTACGCTACTCCTTATGCCGTGTATGAAAAAGTATCCAGTAGTCAGTACACCGCGTACAGCAGCGGCGATATCTTTGCTAATAGCAGCAAATCCGCTTTTTCCAACAGAGGCTTCCCACTCCATTACTACATACCATCTCAGACATATGATATTGATGATGATTCTAGCACTGACAATTCTAAAACAGCACCTGCTAAGGTAAGTTCTCAGATAAGAATACGAGATGAACACTTTGTAGCCCCCAGATCTAAATCTTATCGATACCATTACAATGACGAGGCCATTACAATTAGTGTTACTGCTCCTACTGATGCTACTATGAACGTTCGGCTGAAGAGTGGCAGTGTGTCATATCCAGTTAATTTGCTTGGAGATGCCCTAGAACGTGCTACTGTTCCCATTGCTGACACTGAGGCTTCATTGTGGGAAGGGGGCGGAGCCAGAAGTCTCCCAAGTTCGATTACTTTGATTTGTGAGCCTTCAGCGGTAGGAACTTATACAGTTACGATTAGAGATGTGTCCCCTACGGCAGACTTTCCTAACAATGCCCCTGAAACTTTAGAACAAGCAAAGATAGACTTCACGATTTTTGTAGAAGAAGATGCTGCCCCGACAGCAACGTTAGATTTTAGTGGAGCGACTGGTAGTCTATTAAGGTTAGAGACAGCAAAACCTATAGAACCTATCCACACTCACTTCACTCTAACAGATGATAGTTTAGCAAATAGGAGCATTCGCTATAAGATTACTACAGGAAGCGGTTTGCTGTATGCCGGAACACCTGATAGAGAGGACACAACGCCTGTTTCAGACTTGACGATACACAAAGATGCTATGGTGTATCTGAAGACGAATCAAACCGACAATGAAGTGGTTGCTGCGATTGCGGGTCAGGATCTCAGGACGCACGGAAAAACGCTCGTTTTTAAATATACTGGAACGGATCGTCGTTCTACGCCAACAACACCTGTGACACCTGTGACACCTGTGACACCTGTGACACCTGCGACACAGACGACAATCAATGTCCCTTCGACTGTCAGTGGGTCCGCTGGTGGCACGGCAACGCTTACGGTTACCGCACCTGGGAACGCACAGGTTACAGGATTCGGACTCGGTAATACCTTCCCGAGAGCGAATGTCGGGAGTTTCACACAGTCAGGCACCACCTTCACAAGCACGCTCACGCTACCGGACCAAGTTGCCAACTATAGCCTCACGGTTTTCGTCAATGGTGTTTCGCATCCTGTTACCGTGAGTGTATCCGCATCGACGACACAAACGAGCGGAAGCGTCACGGTTCGGGTACTCCCCGGCAGCGGGAATCCCGGAGCACGGTCTGCCATTACGGTTACAGCAACCGATGTAAATGGAGATCCAGCCGCAAACGTAGTGGTCACACTGCGCATCACAGCCGGCGGTGGCACGTTCATTCAAAGCGGAACGTCAACCGTAACGGTGACCACAGGGGCCGACGGTACAGCTACAGTCACCTTGACACGCGGGAGCACACCGGGCAGTAACTATTACATCACCGCCTCTGTCCCAACCGGATATACGTTCAGGGGTCCATCATCGGGTGAGCGTGTCATTATCGCTGGAACTCCGCCTTCCACGCCGGGCACACCACCTACGAGCGGACAGGCGACAAGGTTAAATGCCTACGATGGCGACCAACAGACGGGTTCACTGAACTCACCGCTCCCTGAAGCGCTTATCGTTGAGGTAGTGGATGCCAACAATAACCCGGTTGAAGATGCCCGGGTCCGGTTCCGGACGACGATCGGCACGGGCCGGTTCTCGCCGCGCACGGTAGACACGGATGAAGACGGTCTCGCGGAGACGCAGTTTACGCCGACCTCCACTGGACGCATCCGAATCGTGGCAACTGTTGCAGGGGTCAATCGGACTGTAGCGTTCAACGTTCAGGGTGGGGATCCCGCAGATGCGCTGGTGAAAGTCTCCGGTGATAACCAGAGTGGGACACCAGGTAACGCACTTACGAATCCGTTCGTCGTTGAAGTCCGAGACGAAGATGGCACCCCGCTTGCGGGACACACCGTGTCGTTCTCCGTAACCGCCGGTGGTGGAAATCTCTCCGAAACAAGTGATGTGTCGGGCGCAAATGGACGCGCACAGACGACGCTGACGCTCGGTAGCGAACGCGGTGTCAATAGCGTGCGTGCAAGTGTCCCCGGTGTGGATCCTGTGACGTTCTCCACGAGCATTGATGCGAAAATACTGGTCGCCGCGACGAACCGTCCGGTCATGTACTGGATAGCCGGCGGTGCGTTGTATCGTCTCGCGGGTGCCAAAGAAGCAAAGATCGCCGATAACGTCAACGGTGTTGCCGTCGGTAGTGGTAAAGTCTACTGGACAGAAGCGACGGGTGAGCGCGGTGGCACGATCAACAGTGCGAACCTTGACGGTTCCGGCGTTACCGAGCTGGCTTCGATCTTCGCCACACCGATGGGGATTGCCGTGGATACCGCGGGCAGTAAACTCTACTGGACGAACTCGGCCGGTAGAATCCAAAGCGCAAACCTCAACGGGTCAAGTATCAAAAACGTGCTGCAGAACCTCTCCGATCCAACCGATATCGCTGTCTCCAACGGCTTCATCTATTGGACGGAAGATGGCAATACCATTCGACGTGTGAACATCAGTGGTCAGAAGAACACTCGAGATGTTGCGACAGACTTGGATACCGTTGGCGGTCTCGCTGTCGGTGGTGGAAAAGTCTACTGGACGGAACAGACGAGCGCATCCGCGGGCACTGTGAACGGTGCAAACCTCAATGGCACCAACTTTGAAACACTCGCGACGCTCCTGAGTGCGCCGCTGGGGATCTCCGTTGATACCGCCGGAAGTAAACTCTATTGGACGAACTCCCGTGGCAGAGTCCAGCGTGCGAACCTTGACGGGTCAAGCATCAAGAACGTCGTTGAAGGTTTAATCTCAGCGACCAAGTTGGTCATCGGTGGTGCGAATACCACAGAATCGGTCACGAGGCAACCGTCACAGCCAGCGAAGAAAGACACCTCCGTCTATGATGTCAACGGCGATGGGAAAGTCGATAACACCGACGCAAGCTTGGTCGCCTCCGGACTCGATACCGGCAATGCCAAGTACGATGTCAACAAAGACGGTGCAGTCAACTTCCTTGACCTGCTGCTGATTTTTGACAACCGAGATGCTGATGCCGCAGGTGCGCCGACAATCGTTGGTATGAAGTTGAGTGCGGTTCAGGTAGATGTTCTCCAAGAACAGATCGATCTGTTGCTGGCAACAGGCGATCGCTCACCCGCAGCGATGCGGACGCTCATTTATCTGCAGCAGCTGATAGCGACGGCACGTCCGGAGCAGACGCAGTTGCTTGCGAACTATCCGAATCCGTTCAACCCCGAGACGTGGATACCCTATGAGTTGGCGACGGATACCGAGGTGCGACTCACGATATACAACACGCACGGTGTTGTCATCCGGACGTTGCAGCTGGGACATCAGTCAGCTGGCTACTACGTGGGTCGGGATCGTGCAGCGTATTGGGACGGTCGGAATGCGTATGGCGAACAGGTCGCCAGCGGAATTTATTTCTACCAGTTGGAAACCGACGACCTGTCCACACTGCGCAAGATGGTTATATTGAAATAGGACAAAGAGAGAAAGGCGGGGGCTTCGGTTCTCGCCTTTTTTCATTAACCTATTGAGGTGTAAAATGAAAGAAATTACATACGTTCTTTCGGGGCGAATACAGGATGAAGAAACGGGTAACTGTGTGATGTTAGAGGGGGTCAAATTGACAGGGACACCCTTACAGGTTGGAATGATTTTTGATGTTTTAAAAGACTTACCCGGATCTCCCGATGTCTCAGTAAGAAATAAGAGTAACCAGAAGATTTTCAATATGGGTAAAGATGCTTTGGCACAAGCAAGGTTGGAAGGCTTCGATTCTTCTGGCGATTATGAGGATCCAGATAGGTCCGAGGATGATGAGGAAGAACTTGACAGACTTCGCTCTAAGTGGAGAATCCATATATATCCTGCGGAAACTGAATAACGAGAAGGGGATATGTTTTATTGAAGAAATGAAACGAAGCGGATAAAAGGAGAATGAATGGAAGCTACTGTAATACCAATCCTAAGATTTTTACAAGAGCCAAAACAGTTCTTTATTCCAATTTTTCAACGTATGTACAGTTGGGAAAAATCCCATTGCGAGCAACTTTGGAAGGATATAGAGCGTATTGGAATAGATTCTGAAGTTTCATCGCATTTTCTTGGTTCAATCGTCTACATGGAACCGGAACCCAAGGCCATCGGTGATATGCGGCGATTGCTTGTTATTGACGGGCAACAGCGATTAACAACCTTATCTCTTTTGGTTTTGGCACTCGGCAATGTTATTGACGGGGAAGATGTTGACATTGATATCGATCTAAAAAGGCTTTCAAATTACTATCTTTTCAATGCCGAAGAGGAGGGTGAGTTACGCTACAAACTACTCCTCACGAAAAGGGATCAAGAAACGCTGATCAACCTGTTGGAAAATAGAGCACTTCCCGCAACTGCCTCAACTCTCTTGAAGAATAACTATCGCTTTTTTGAAGAGCAGATCAGAGGTGCTAACCTAAAACATGTATATGAGGGAATACAAAAATTAAAAATTGTAGGCATTATGCTGGATCGCTCCGAGGATAATCCACAATTGATTTTTGAGTCCCTCAATTCTACTGGACTGAATCTCTCCCCTGCGGATCTGATTCGTAACTATATCCTCATGGGGCAGGAATCAAGTTTCCAAAACAGACTCTATGAAGCGTACTGGCTTCCAATGGAATCAAGTTTTGGGGAGGCATACGCTAAGCGATTTGACCGTTTTATAAGGGATTATCTTACGCTGAAAACGCGGCAGATTCCTAATATTAAAAGCGTTTACGATAAGTTTAAAGAGTATCTTCCGAATACAATGGCTTCAGAAAAGTTGGAGGACCATGTTAAGGACATTTCACGGTATGCGAAGCACTATATTAACTTCGCTCTGCTCCAGGAAAAGGACCCAGAGATTAAGGCATGTTTAGAAGATATTCAGGAACTTCGCGTTGATGTTGTTTATCCGTTCTTGCTTGAAGTCTATGAAGATTATGCGCAAAAGCGACTTGAAAAAGCGGATGTAATCGAAATCCTGCGATTGATAGAGAGTTACGTCTTCCGGCGCGCTATATGTAACTGGCCTACCAACAGATTGAACAGAATCTTTTCGACATTGCTCCTCAAAGTTGACAAAAGCAATTATCTTAGAAGTCTGAAGCAAGCTTTTTCAGAGATGCGCACCTACAGTCATTATCCGAAGGATAATGAGTTCAAACGAGATTTATTGGTCAAGGATGTTTATAACTTTAGGGTTCCGAAGTATCTGTTACGCAAACTGGAGAACTATGATCGAACGAAAGAGCTCGCCAGTGTTGATGAGTATACAATCGAGCATGTGATGCCTCAAAAACTCTCTGACGACTGGAAATCGGATTTAGGAGAAAACTGGAGCCAGATACAAGAGAAATGGCTTCACACGATTGGTAACCTTACGCTTACCGGTTACAATTCAGAGTATAGCAGTTCTACATTCAAGGAGAAACGAGACCTGCCTGATAAAGGATTTCGCACAAGTCCGTTATACTTGAATGAACGTCTTGCCCGTGCTGAGACATGGGACGAAGCCGCTATCTTGGAAAGAGGAGAGGAACTCGCTGAAAAAGCACTGAAACTCTGGATTTACCCTACTTTCTGATAAAAGTATGAGGTAAAAAAAGGAGGCTTTTATGAGCAATCCCACGAAACTCACAGAAATCGTGGAAGACATTCTCAAGCAGATGTCTGAAGCCGACAAAGCCACCGTGATAGATACGGCTGAAGTGCCAACGTTTATTTACAGGAGTCTTTATGTCGTTTTTGAGTGTATTGCCGATAGCCACACTGTTGGGTTTTGCTCTGTTAGGTTTCTATAATTACTTCAATACTTTAGGCAAACACGGATTAAAAATAGAATTGTTTAACGAGTATAGAAATGCATTAGTAGCATTTTATAACAAATATGTGGCGGATAATAAGATTGACGGCGAATTACGCCATTATCTCCTTGAGAACGTTCACGAAGTCTATAGTTATAGTGGGGCTTCTATTAGTGAGAGTAACGCATACTCTAACTTTTCAAGAGATATTCAGAGTGAAATTATAAATATAGTCAATTTCAGATGCTATAATTTTACAGAATCCTGTAACAATGTTGAGAGTATACTCATTGTTTGTATTGGTGCATTCAAAAAAGAATGTCAAAATATCCGTTCTAAAATTTTCAATCCCATACATCTTGTAAGAAATGGTATATCCTTGATACTTAACATGCTCCCGATTGTAAATCGCATTCCAAGAAAAATTACGGGGTTTCTTTCTGATCTTTTTATTTTCATAACGGTAGTAGATACTATCTCATCTGTAGTTATGAAAAAAAAGTTTCTTTTAGATCTTGTTAGACAGATTCCAACATGGATTTCCCAACGTATACTGTAAGCAACTTGAGAGGTTCTAAGGTTCGTAGGTACCTCCGCAGGCGATTTGAATGGAATGCCTGAAAAATATGAACATTCGCTTTACCCCTAACACCTTTTACGACAGAAAAAAGGAGCCTGTATGAGAGCATTTGTCGCAGCGTTCTTCCTGATCGCGTGTATGGTTGAGGTGGAGGGAACTTCATCGCCTTTTTAATTAGATTTTGACACTGAAATATAGTAAATTTTGAGAGGAGTGTTTCATGGCAGCCCCTCGGATTGAGAGTCTCTAAAACCAAAAGGAGAAGAAAATGTTAAGGTGGAAATTATGTTCGTCAGAACTGAAGAGTGCGAGTTGAAAAATCGCTAAGCCTTTTTGTGTTCTAAAACCCCCATGGATTTACGCCCCGATCAACATTTTGTATACGCGTGGCGCTACACCGACGATACCGCCTGTAAACTCGGTGTGAGCACGGCTCGCACGTTTTACGCACGCATCAAAGCCGCAAAGACCGTGACGCATCAGGAGATCGAACTCCTCGGTATCAAAACCTTCAGCTCGGAAGCCGCTGCCCGCAGTGCCTATCAGCACTACTTACAGACCTTTCCACGCCTCAACGGACGCAGGGCATGGGTTCACTTGACGGACGCTGTCTCTGAATGGGTGAAGACCGAGTGTCTACCGAACCCCCCGACCCCCGACCCTCGACACCTTCAAAGAGATGTTTCAGAACGATCCTGTCCGCAGGGAAAAGGAGCGTGAGTATCAACACCGGTCTTCAGAGAAGCGTGCTGCGAAACGCCGACAGAAACGCACAGGTCGCACGGAGAAAGACCGGGCTTATGAACGTGAATACCAGCGGAAACGCCGTAAAAACGATCCTGCGTATAAAGCGAAACAGAAACAACGTCAGCAGGCGTGGCGAGCGAAGAACCCGGATTACGATAAAAATCGGTATGCCAACGACCCGGCATACGCCGAGCAAAAGAAGGCTGCACGCCGAAAAAAGTATGCTGGAGACCCGGCATACCGAGAGCAACAGAAAGAACGCTGGAACGCTTGGAAAAAAGAGAACCCGAACTATAAAAAACAGCGTGCCGCGTATATGCGAGAATGGCGAAAGAAGAACCCGGATTACGATAAAAATCGGTATCGTGAAAAGGTCTCAGCGGAAGAATGAACGCTCAGGCACCTGCTGCGTTCTCTCTAAACGCTGAAAAGAGAAGTCTCTCGAGTGCGAGATTGAAATTCGCATCACTCAATAAGATAGCCTCGATCGTTTATCGTCGGGATCAAACAGATGTGCCTGAAAGAAGATCCAGCAGCGGCGAAGGATTTTCGTGGAATCTAATCTATACGCTGCGATTCCTAAAATTGTCCAAAAATTTAGTATAACTACGCCTTGTGCTAAATAGAATTTAGGTTGAATGTATCCACCCTTATGTTATCCTATAAGTTCATCTAAACAAAAGGAGACATAAGGATGGAGTTACAGTCTACTTTAGAACAACATGTTTTGCAACTGAAAAATGTGCCCCGCACGCTCTTAGCGGTTGCGGGTGTGGTTCAGAAGATCATGAAAACGCTTTATGAGGTTTCCCACTTTCCAAATGCTGAAGATCGCAGACCCGGTCGGAATCCAGAGTGTCCTGACAGCGACATTCTCACGATTGCGTGGTTGCTTGAATACATCGGAGCAGACAGCGAACATTCGGGGTATAAGCGTTTGAAAGCAGAACTGCGAACGGTTTTCCCATCTTTACCCGAACGCTCGCGGTTCAATAGGCGCAGACGCAATCTTTCAACGGCGAGTGAAGTCGCGCGTCGGGCGCTGCGGTCCTACCTTCCGAAGTCTGATGTGTATATCGTCGATTCGTTTCCGATACCGATCTGCGACCTCAAGCGTGCGAAAGCGTCAAGGTCTGACCTGAAATGGGCGGATGCTTCGGGAACGCTTGCGACTTATGGACACTGTGCGACGAAAGACCTCGGAACGTTCTTCGGATTTCGGGGACATCTGATCACCACGGCTGCCGGGATACCTGTTGATTTTGCGATCGCCTCCGCACATATAGACGACCGAGAGGTCCTACGCGTGATGTCTGAAAACCAACGGTATCCGATGATCCTTGGAGACAAAGGCTACGTTTCGCAGGACCTTCACACAGAACTACTGGAAACCGAAAACACGTGTCTGTTCGCAACACGCCGCAGCAATCAGAAGCAGCAATACCCCAAGGACTTTCGCAAACTTCACGTGCGGATGCGCAGACGCATTGAGACGACGTTGAACCAACTCACAGAACAGTTTTCTGTCGCACGGGTGCGCGCACGGACGCAGTGGGGACTTCAGACCCGAATGAGCAATAAGTTTGGGGCTTGTCTCCTCGGGGCTTTTCTGAATCAGTGTCTCGGACGCCCTTTGATGAAACTCAAAGACCTCGTCCTCGCATGAGCAGAAATCTATAAATCTAATTAGCACAAGGCGTTATAACTTTCAATTTTTCCCCGAGGGTATTGACATGAAAATATTAGTTTTAAGTTCTTATACGGTTCGACCAGAAAATGACCCCGACAATTGCATCAGGCGGGAAGATCTTCTTAGTTCCGATGCCCATCTTGAGCACCGGATAAGAGAACTATCTAATTACAGCATGCCTGCCGGAGAGATGTTCACTGGTCCCTTACAGAAGCAATTACGCCGAGGACTAAAGCGAATTCGAGAACACGAACGGTATGGTGAGACAACACTTGATCTCTATTTTCCATGGTATAACTTTCGCGTTGACAGAAGAAAGATTCCCGTTAGCGAAAACGACCGTATTGTTCCTTTTAATATCCCTCCACCTGAAAAAACTGAGGCTTTAGAATACGATGAGACCGGCTTCCTTGAGTCCATGGAAACTTTAATCGAAGGCTACGACCTTGTTTTCTCAACCTTGAGATGGCAAGACATTGTTCGACTGCAGCGCGTTTTTGAGGTGGAAAGAGCCGTAACCCTAATTTTCTTAATTGCGCGGTGCAATGGCAGGTATGTTGCTGATGACGTACCCAACGTCCATGCTGTTTACACAGCGGATTTAGTTGGACAGGGTGTGAGTAATTATAACCATCAAGGAGCGGTGTTCAGAAAATTATGTGAAGTTGCTTGTCATGAAGGCTTCCAAGTGTTTGAGCAGATCAAACGGGACCCTCAGCGGCTATTGAAATTGTAATAACGCGCGGTGCTCGTTAATAGGGTGGCACTTCATACGTCAAATGTATCGTATTTTTATCAGAAGTGTCTATATCCTACTATGCCTGAACAACAAGACAGACACCTTCGTTAATTTCTGCATAGTCTACCTTAAATTTACGCAATAAGTAGATTTGGGATTTTGTAAAAAGTGCTATGAACCCTTGAATTCATTGATTTTTCTGCTTGTTTTAATATGCTAAAAATGGTATAATAAGTGCAGTTAAAAGGGATGCTGGAAACACCCCTTAAATCCAAAGCGGAGTTGCTTCGGAACAAACTGTTGCTATTATACCCAAAATAGTAGAAATAAAGCAACTCCTTTTGAAACACAGAGGAGACTTTATCCATGAACCTCATAGAAGTCATGGAACGCTTCCCCGACCAAGAATCTTGTATTGAACATTTAGAGCGCATCAGATAGCAAGGAAAGCCTGTCTGTCCACATTGTAGTAGTAAGAGTATCAAGCGTAAGAAAACGCATACTGTAGGGCGTGTAGGACGCTGGAACTGTGATGACTGTGGTGCATCCTTCAAGGTAACGTGTGGTACACTCTTTCACGGCACAAAGATACCCCTTCAGAAATGGTTTGTTGCGATCGCTCTCATACTAAATGCGAAAAAGTCTATATCGAGTCACCAGCTTTCACGCGATTTAGACTTGAATCAAAAGACATCTTGGTTTATACTTGCCCGTATCCGTGCTGAAATGGCGAATAAGACGAACCCTATCGTGCTACAAGGCATTATAGAGGCGGACGAGACTTACATTGGCGGTAAACCTCGTAAAGAGAATAAGAAAGAAGATCGTAAACCTGCTAAGCGCGGACGTGGCACGAGTAAAACTGCGGTTATCGGTGCTGTGGAGCGGGGCGGGCAAGTCGTTGCTGAAGTTGCGAAAGGATTAACGGGACGCGCGATCCTTGAATTCATACGCCGTGTAGTCAATATCAAAGAATCTGAACTGATGACGGATGAATACCACGCCTATAATGCGCTCAGTGATCAACTCAAGCACCACGTCATCAATCACCAAGAGCAGTATGCAGACGGTGATACGCATACAAATACGATTGAAGGGTTCTGGTCGCTTCTCAAACGGGCGTGGTATGGACAGCATCATCATTACTCAGTTGGGTATACACCGCTCTATGTGGCAGAACGTTGTTATGTCTATAATAATCGGCATCGAGAGACTCTCTTTTGGAAGTTTATCAATGAGAGTATGAAAGTTTAAAAAGGAAAAGGATACATGATAAATCGAATGGAACAATCTGTCGTTCACTCAATATGCACACAACTTGAGAATTTAGGGTGGGTCGTAAATGAGACAGACACACGGAATAATGTGACACAGCAACGTGTCAAAACCGTAGAGCAACAGAGGCAACTGGCTGAAGCTAATGAGGGTAGATTACGCTTTCCTGACTTTGTTATTTACCAAGAAGGGACACAGAAGCCTATTGGTATAATAGAAGCTAAACGCCCTGGCAAATCATTAGAAGCTGCGCTAAAACAAGCTGAAGATTATTATGCTGTACCACTGGAAGCTCCTCTAATATTTGCTTATGACGGTACTTTTGTTGTTACACGTATGCTTCATAATAACCGTCCACTAAAGATTGATGGCGAAGATGTTAGACAATTCATTGATCATTACACAGCACTTCGCTTTATCACTGAAGGTCCCGAAATCCTTTCTGCTCCAGAGTCAGTTCAACTCTCCAGAGAAGAACTTATAAAGGTATTCAAAAGACAAGCAAACTTACTTCGTGAAGCTGGAGTGTCAGCAGGACTTGATAGATTTTGTGTTTTTTCTGATATATTATTCTTAAAACTCATAGATGAAATATGTCAAAAACATGAGCATGCTGGACAAGAACCACCAATTTCGGGAATATACCGATGGTCTCATTTTAAGGATCTCGGTGATGATAAAAAACTTGAATATGTTAAAAATATTGTATGGGGGGAAATGAACAAAAAGTATAACAACATTTTTGGGGCAGAATTCCCAATAACTTCCGAAGTCATCTTTAGTGATATAGTAAATGATCTATCAAAACTGAACTTTACAGCAGCTGAAACGGACATAAAAGGCGATGCTTTTGAGTATTTTCTTAAGAATGCCTATCAAGGTATTAACATCAAAGATTTAGGAGAGTATTTTACCCCCCGTAATATTGTTCGGACAATGGTTAGTATGGTAAATCCCCAAATCCATGAAAGCATATATGATCCATTTTGTGGAACAGGTGGTTTTTTGATTGAAGCATATCGTTATGTGTCTTTAAGAACAGACCCAAGACCTGAGTTATTAGAAATCTTGAGAAAAAAGACAGTCTATGGGGTAGAATTGGGTACAACTGCACGCGTGGCACGAATGAACATGATACTTTATGGTGATGGGCATAGTAATGTTTATCATCATGATAGCTTTGAAAATCCAGTAGATGAACAATACGATATTATTTTAACAAATCCTCCATATTCACAAGAAACAAGGCATGGGAATCTCTATTCGATCAACACTAAAAACGGAGATGCCATTGCCATAAGCCATTGCTTGAGAGCATTGAAAAAAGGGGGGCGTGCTGCAATTTTGATAAAAGAAGATTTTTTAACTAAAAGTGGGGCAGTAGGAGAAGCCCGAAAAAAACTTTTGGAATTAGTTAATAATGTTAGCATTATTTCACTTCCAAGAGGTCTATTTCTGCCTTATACACCAACAAAAACCAGTATACTGTATTTTGAAAAAGGTGGATCAACCCAGTCTACCTTTTTCTATGTTGTAAAAAACGTAGGACATACATTTGGAGCAAGGCAAAAATCCACTAAAGAAAATGATTTACCTAACGTTTTAAGTGCAATTCATAATACCGATACCGCAGAGTATTTACCTATTGATTATCACGTTGAAAATAAAAGCACTATAGTAGAAAACAGTAATTCATTATGGATTTATGATTACAAGGAATCTTTACCGCCTTCAAGAGATGATATAGATGGGAATTTAGAAACTTTAGCAAAGCAAATTGAACGTAGTGGAACTAAAGTTAGTCCATTGGATACACCAGAAGAAACGTTTAATATACTCGGCATAAGCAATTCTGAAGGCGTTTTTATGAATGAAATAAAATTAGGTAAGGAACTTAACGGTAAACGTATTAAAGTTCAAACAAACGATTTTGTCTATAATCCGCATAGAGTAAATGTAGGCTCAATTGGAATTGTTCCTGAAGATCTGAGTGGTGGTATAGTATCCGATGCTTACATTGTCTTTCGTCTAAAGTCGCAGTCACACATACCACCCCATTATCTCCTTTATCTGTTGAAATCTGAAGAGTACCTAAATATCATACGAGATTATGATACACGACACGGGGCTGTTCGTCCCAGTCTAAATTGGAATCAACTTCAACGTATAAAACTATACGTTCCTGATAAAGAATATTTTAATTCTTTTATTTATTCACATGCCGATATGGAAAACTTGAGACAACAAGCAAAAAATTTAGAATCCGATTTGATAACACAGTATTTTACCAAATAACCCGTTAACCCAAAATTAACCAATCCCAAATCTACTTATTGCGTTTTTTTTCAAATAGTGCCACATCTCATCAAGTTCAAGCACAACCGCCCGAGTCTCTTGGGGTTGCGGCGGTTTTGCGTGTTCACCGCCGAAGGTTCGTATCCACTCAAGGATCGTCGAGGGAGAGGCGTGAAGCATTTTTGCGATCGCATTCATGGAAGGTTTCCCGTGGCAATAGAGAAAGACGGCGAGTGCTTTCTCAGCAAGCGGTCTCCCTCGGTAGGTATGATTTTCAGTCCATTGATAGCTGCAGTCTTTGCACTTATAGCGTTGTTTTTCGTGGATGCGTCCGTTTTTGACAAAGTGTGGGTGTTGACATCTTGGGCAACTCATAGTACTTTCCTTGTGGCGTGGTATTGATTTTTCCCAAGGATACCGCGGTTGTCTTTGTTCGTCAATGAAAAAATAAGATTGATTTTTTGATTGACGATTTTACCGACTTCTGCTATCATTTCCGATACTTGAACACAGATGAGACAAGAGTGTTATGAGGGACCTCTATCTTATCATCAATTTACCGAAAACCCTCCAGAAAAAAGGAGCATGTATGAGAGCATTTGTAGCAGCGTTCTTTCTCATCGCGTGTATGGTTGAGTTTGTGCTGGCATTTCTGTTTGTTCTACCGAATGACCAGTGGCTCGCCTTTGTAATTATGGTATTCAACGTCATCGGTGTCTATTTGGCATGGACGGTGATCACGTCGAGGAAATAAACTTTCTAATGATAGGAGTGAATCATGTCAGAAGAAACCGCAAAATATCAGGAGAAGACTGAGTTTCAGAGATACAAAGAGGAGGGGCTAACACTGGTGGAAGAAGGAAAATTGAGCAAAGCTCTGCGAAGCTATGCAAAGGCACTTTCAAAAGCAGAAACAGATGAAGAACGGGCAGAAATATGGCAGCTCGTTGTTCATATCCACACGGGGCGGCTGATAAAGGCATCTGCTGAACTTTCCGGTTTATTAGGGTACCCGTTTACTTGGCCTTGGGGTCCGAATAACATTCCAAGTACCTACTCTCCACCTTCAAGAGATGAAGCGTTAAAATAGGATAAGTTTTCGGAAAGGGTATCCTCCGCTCAGGAAATAATTTATGAACATTCGCTTTGCCCCCAATACTCTCTACTACGGCGACTGCCTCGATATCTTGCGCGACTTTCCCAGTGGCTGCGTCGACCTCATCTGCTTGGATCCACCGTTCAATTCCAATGCGAACTATCACACTATCTTTCGAGGCTCTGGACTCTCCATTAAGCCGCAGATCAAAGCCTTTGATGATATGTGGCTTTGGGATTCTAAATCGGCTGAACGGGTACGCGATATTAAGAACGCCATAGTTGATATTACGCTTCATGTAAGACCACCAAGTAAATCCACAAAACTCACAGAAATCGCAGAAGATATTCTCAAGCAGATGTCCGAAAAGGTAGATACCGATGACGAAAAAAGAGAAGTATACGCATTACTTTCAAGCACTCATTGATGAACTCTCGGAACAACATAACTTTCATACTACCCATCGTGTACAAGGAAGGCATTTTCACCAATTCTCTTCTGGCACGACAGGTATCTATTATGTCCCAGGCTTTCGGCGTAGGCGAAGCCTGTCAGGTCTTTCCGACGAATGTAAGCGAGCGTACACGATGCTCGGGCTTTGGTCTAATAATCCTGAAAGAAACAAAGCCTTTTTTGATACGCTTGAAGAACGAAAATCCGAAATTGAAGCAGGGTTCGGTGGGGAACTCGAATGGCATCGCCGCGACGACATCACACGATCCTATATTGGTTTATCGCGTGAGGGCGACATTGACTCCGATTTATGCAAGTCCAAAACGACTAATTCCGAAAAACAAAGAATAGGATCGTTACAGGGGAGGGGTATGATAAATTGAAGATACAATTTTTTACACGCAATTTATGTCTCGGCGTGCTGATAACATTTGTGCTAGCGTTCAGCGTGCAGAGTCAACAGGAAAAACTGGTAGAAATACAGGTTCCACAGACGCTTATGGGGAACCCCGGTGGCACGGAAACGCTTACCATTATCGCCCCTGAAAATGCATTTATCAGAGTAGGGAGTCCAGAGGATACCTTCCCACTGGAGAATTCTTCGATCCCAACACAATCTGGCACGATTTACAGGAGTACCCTCACACTACCGAGGCAAACGGGAAACTATGCGCTCAGCGTCTTTATCGAGGAGACTCGACACCGGGTTACTGTCAGCGTAAGAACGGACCCACCGAAGACGGGAGTTCTGAGGGTTCGAGTGGAGCCGCTCAGTGGTACGCCGGGCACGACGGCTACAGTGCGGGTGAGTGCAACTGATTCAAATAACCAGCCTGCGAATGTAACAGTTATCCTGACAGCGACAGGGGGGACCCTCTCAACTTCAAGTGTAACAACAGGGGCTGATGGCATTGAAACCGTCACGCTGACGCGAAGTAGCACGGCGGGTCATGAAAATTACGTCGTCGCCAGTGCTCCGAACTACGATTTAGTGAGCAGTCGGTTCCTCATCTCTGAAGCACCCCCCATAGCACCGCCCCCGGCGGGAGAACCTGATGCGTTAGCTATCCAAGACGGTAGCAATCAGAGCGGGGCGTTGAGCACGCCGTTGGCGGCACCGTTCATCGTTAAAGTGGTAGATGGATACAACGACCCCGCGAAAGACGTGAGAGTTCGGTTCCGTGTGACACAAGGCAGCGGAAGTTTCTCGCGCCGCATCCCCTACACAGACAAGGACGGTCTCGCGGAGACGACGTTTACGCCGACCTCCACCGGGCATCTCCGAGTGGTCGCAACCGTTCCGGGCATCGATGATACCGTGACATTCTACATTAGGGTGCCAGCGGAAGCACTCGTAAAAGTCCCTGTTAGCAGCATAGCCCCGGAAGTACGTGTCGCCGAGGCGAGCCGCCTGCCAATGGTATGGGTAGACGGTGGTACGCTCTACGCGCTTGTGGGTGCAGATGTCAAAGAAGAATTCGTGCAGGGTGTTCATAACGCCATGAACATCACAGTGGATGCAAACGGTGGAAAAATCTACTGGACAGCACAAACGGGTGAAAGTTCCGGCACAATCAACGCTGCGAACCTTGACGGCACAGGTGCGACAACACTTACCTCCATCCTGAGCGTACCGATAGGTATCGCCGTGGATACCGCGGGGAGTAAACTCTACTGGACGAACTCGCGCGGCAGAATCCAGCGTGCGAACCTTGATGGGTCGGGTATCCAAAACGTACTGCAGAACCTGTCGGGGTCTCCGATGGATCTCGTCCTATCGGGTGGCACTGCGTATTGGACGCAAGGCGACGGAAGTGTCCGGTTTGTGAACCTCAGTGGTCAAAAAGTCGTTCATGACATATCTACAGGTTCAGATACGCCCGGAAGCCTCGCCATTGCTAACGGGAAAGTCTATTGGACAGAAATGGCTGCGGCGGGCGGCGGCACGATTAACAGTGCGAACCTTGACGGCACAGGCGTTACAGAACTTGCTTCGATCCTCGCCGCTCCAAGTGGAATTGCCGTGGATACCGCGGGGCGCAAACTCTACTGGACGAACTCGCGCGGCAGAATCCAGTCTGCGAACCTCGACGGGTCAGGCATCAAAAACGTCGTTGACGGGTTAGGACATCCAGGTGAGATTGTGGTCAGTAACAGCATCACGGAACCCCTTGCCGCGGGGGCACCGACAGCCGTGGGTCTGGAAAGAAATCGTATCCAAGAACAGATCCATCTGCAACAACTTTTGGTGTTGGCACGTCCCAAGCAGACGCAGTTGCTGGCGAACTATCCGAACCCGTTCAACCCCGAGACGTGGATACCCTACGAATTGGCGACAGATACGGATGTGCGACTCACGATTTACAACACGCATAGTGTTGTGATCCGGACGTTGCAGCTGGGACATCAGTCAGCTGGCTACTACACAAGTCGGGATCGTGCGGCGTATTGGGATGGTCGGAATGCGTCTGGCGAACAGGTGGCGAGCGGTTTGTATTTCTACCAGTTAGAGACGGACGCGATGTCGTTGATGCGCAAGATGGTCATCTTGAAGTAGAAATTGGCTGTCGGCTGTCGGCTGTCGGCAATCAGCAATTAGCAGTCGGTAAAGAGGGATGGGGTCACCTGTCCCTCTTTACTTGATGCAAGAGCCTGCTACCAATCAATAATTTCCTCATTTGTTTGGACAGAAATTGTGTAAGTCCTAAAATTCCTATACTTATGAGTTTTGAAAATCGAAGACAGGAGACAAAGCATGATACGAAAACTTGAAGTGGAGGGTTGGAGTAAACCAATTAAAACTCCTTTGAATTTTAATCAAGACTTGAATATTATTACTGGGGCAAATGGTTCGGGTAAAACAACTGTGCTGAAGTTGCTATGGTATCTCATTAGTGGTAACCTTCAGCGAATCCTTCCTGAAATTCCGTTTAAGTTCGTTTCGATTGTGACAGACTTATTTTCTCTTACTCTAACCCGTATTGATTCAACCCAGGTAAAGTTTGTCAGTAAAGAGAATACTTTCTCAAGATCTGTTGAGTTTACTGTGATTGTGGATTCGGAAACTGGGGATATTGAGAGATCCAAGGAGATAGCAGACTTGCGGGCACTTAATACCGATATAGCCGGCGCGATGAAGAATAGTTTATTTTTTCCAACTTTTAGGAGAGTTGAGGGAGGAATTTCTTCTGTATCCAGAAGATATATTCAAGCAGATCCGGACGATATTAGAAGAACTTATAGGTATCGTCCATCAGGTTCGTTTCATTCGCTTCAAGAAGCGATGTCAGAACTTTCGGAAGGGATGTCAGTTGAAGATCACAGATTTGTTGCCTCAATTTCAACTGATGATGTGGCTACGCTATTAAAGCAAAAACACGCCGAAATTTCTCGGAAAATAGACGAACATCAAGTGCAGTTATCAAGTGACATTACGCAGAAGATTGAAGATTATTTTCGTGATGGTACCAATATGAAGGCCCGAGTTGTATTGGACGGTATTCGAAAAAGCGTTGATAAGGTTACTCAGACACGTGAGGACTTGCTTAAACCTTTTTCAGTATTAGCGAGTCTTACTCAGAAAATTTTAAAATATGAGGAAATTGGTATCGCCGAACGGTTTACTCCCAGTGAACGAATAGAAGGGATTACTCTTGGTAAAGGTAAAGAAGGGATTGCACTGGGTGTAGCAAGAGAGGCAATCTCCTCTGATAAACTGTCTTCCGGTGAAAAGCAGATGCTCAGTTTTCTGAGTTACAATGCTTTTAGCGAAAACACTATTTTCTTTATTGATGAACCTGAGTTAAGTCTTCATATTGACTGGCAAAGATTGCTACTACAGACTCTGCTTGATCAGGGTACTGGGAATCAGTTTTTCATTGCGACTCATTCACCTTTTATCTTTTCTCGGTATCAGCACAAGGAGGTTCTATTAGGAAACGATCAAGGGGATACGGAAGGAGAATTTTAATGCCATTACCCGATTCTACTATAGAGGATTTAGTTACTACTTTGCGTCTCTCTAAAAAACCGAATATTGTTGTTGAGGGTAAAAATGATGAAATTATCTATGGGTCGTTAGTGGACCGTTTGGGAGTATTCGATGTAGATTTTTTTCGCGCAGGTAGTAAAAAAACTTTGCTTCATCTTTATGAGGGGCTTTCTCACTATGAAAATGCGGGTGACTTCAGACATGCCCCTGTTGCTTTTATCGCCGACCGTGATATGTGGTTGTTCAGGGGTATTCCGTCTCGCTATGACGATATTATTTGGACAGAAGGTTATAGTATTGAGAACGATCTATATTCACATGCTAAGTTAAGGGGACGCGTAGGAAATATGACAGAATATGAGCAAACTTTAGACTCAATTAGTATGTGGTTTGCATATAAAGTAGAAGAATATTTAGAAAAAAATCCGCCTCCGCCAAAGAAAGTTTTTCAGTCTTTTCGAGATGAGGAACATGTAGATGTAGGTCGTCATTTAAGAAGAATTATTCCGAATGAAAAGACGACTCTGGCACCAGATTTGGAATTTCTTCCTTCACACCATGAGAGGGTTAGAACGGTAAAGGAAGCATATCAGTTTCAACTTCGAGGAAAACTGCTTTTTGAGTTACTCATTCGTTTTCTAAATAAACCCCAGCAGGGCTTTCAGGATGCTATCGTTAGTTATCATGGACTTTACAACGATGCGATTACGGTTCCTGAGTCAGATCAGCTATTTTCTCGACTAGAAAATGAAGTACGAGGGAAGCTGAAGAAACAAAATCAAAAAATAGCAGCACAACACCCTCTTCCTGATACACCTCAATAACCCTAAAAGGAACATGCATAAATGTCAAGCACAGAAAAAGCCTTATCACCCGGAAGTCTTGGCTATATCGCTGGACGGATGCTCCCTGAGTTTTGCCAGTTGAGGTTTTTTTGAAAATAGAAGTATCTCGATTGCGAAACGAAAAATAAAGAGGTGAGTCCAAATGACTAACATCAGAAAACAGAAAAGTCAAAAAGGTGGTTCGTCCATAATTTCCAAATCTGATGCTGAAAGAACAGTTAAATTAGAAAAGGAAAGGATTGATAGAGAATCCGAACACGTGGCGACTCTGGAACAAATATTGGAAACCTTAACTATCATTTCAAAGCAGTTAAGTGAATTGACAGAATTCCTGAGAAACACTCGATAATATATAGGTAGCCCATGACCCTAACCAAAGACCGGGAACATTTAGTTCACAAACTGAAAAGGAGATATTACAGATGAATCAAGCAGGTAGAACGTTAGCAGAACTGAAGGATGCAATCATACAGGTTCTTCTAAAGAACGCACGTCAGAAGGGGCGACATGCGTATATACGTGGTTTTGAGATAGGCAAAGAAATAGGGACATATAGGCTACGTGCCCCGTCGTCGGGGGACCACTTTGGGCGAGCGCATAGAAAACTTCTTGACAATTTGCAAGAGGAGAATCGGGCTGAGCCTCGGTGGAGTGAGTCAGGCAAAGTTAGAACCGGTTGGCGACTCACCGAACCAGAATGGAATCGATTAACCCTTTCTGAATAAGACCTATGAAGTGCATACGCGTATTTAGACCACAGTTTCGCAAAAATCCGATAAGGTGTGTCGTTGATGCGCAAGAGGATCATTTTGAAGTAGCCGTTAGCCGTCAGCAATCAGCAGTCGGTAAAGAGGGACGGGGTTACCTGCCCCTCTTTACTTGAAATGTATAAACTTTCAACGCTAAGAGGAAATCAATGAATACTATAACGGAATAAGTCGTTTTGGACTTGAAAGTTCTTTAGTATCGTTTATTGTCTCTAACCGGAGGTAACACATAATGTCTGAGAGAGTAGAACAAAGTGTAAAATACTGGACGGAATTTTGTATTCACTTGCCCCAGCGAGAGGGTCTCGAATACCGACTCCCCAGTGTTATAGCGAGAGAAAGGCACTTTATAGATTTCCCGATGGGAACGTACATATTGAGAGCCGCACAGAGAGTTAGACGTCCAGTGCTCGATGCTGGATTTATTCTCAAAGGGTGTGATGCAACAACTTACTTTGAAGCGTTGCAGGAACAGCAGGCAGAAATTCATTCAGAATGTGGTGAACCACTTGTATGGGAGGCACATCGGGAAAGTGAAAAATGTATCGTCTTTCTAAAAGAGGATACAGATGTCAGGGATGAGAAAGACTGGCCTAATCAACATAAATGGATCGTCCGCAAATTTGAAATATTAAATGAAGTCTTCCGCCCTCGGATTGAGAGACTCGTGAGTTTCAGGGAATAACCTGAATGTAACGTAATCGGGATTTTGTTAAGTTCGAGAAGGAATATCAATAAATCAAACTCACGTTGGTCTAAATAAACGTTGGCACTTCAATGGACACATTCAACCTAAATTTTATTTAGCACAAGGTGGAAGGGGGTAGTTTTTGATGGAATCAGTATTATGGATTATCATAGCGTCCTTGTTATCCGGGATCATTGGCGTGCTTGTTTCATTATGGGCCTACCGAAAGTATGAGATTCGTCAGCGAAAATTTGACACGTTACGACGACTTGCCGGGTCCCGTTATGTTATGGACCCAACTCTCAGAAGAGAAAATGAAGTTCCACGAGCAGAGTTTTTGACAGCGTTAAACGCAAGCTTTATCGTATTTCATGACGCAGCACCTGTACAAGATGCCTTATTGAAGTATCATGAAACGATGAAAACAGAAGAACTTGTAACACTATTAAAAGCGATGTGTCTGGATCTAAAGGTGTCTTATGATTTCAACGATTCATTTCTTTTCAAGCCATTTTATGTACCGCCATCGGACTTTTAGACCACTCGCTAAACCAAGATTGTGAGTGCGTCCTCCGAGAAGGTAGTGGAGGCGTTTCGGTGCGTAGCAACCTGTCCCGACTGCCGTCCGCCATTCTTACTGACTATGGATTTATCCCCTCACCAACATTTCGTCTATGCGTGGCGTTACACCGACGATACCGTCTGTAAACTCGGTGTGAGCACGGCTTGCACGTTTTACGCCCGCATCAAAGCCGCAAAGACCGTGACCCATCAGGAGATCGAACTCCTCGGTATCGAAACCTTCAGCTCGGAAGCCGCTGCCCGCACAGCCTATCAGCACTACTTACAGACCTTTCCACGCCTCAACGGACGCAGGGCATGGGTTCACCTCACCGATGCTGTGTCTGCGTGGCTGAGCACCGACTGCCTCTCAAACCCACCGACCCTCGACACCTTCAAAGAGATGTTTCAGAACGATCCTGTCCGCAGGGAAAAGGAGCGTGAGTATCAACACCGGTCTTCAGAGAAGCGTGCTGCGAAACGCCGACAGAAACGCACAGGTCGCACGGAGAAAGACCGGGCGTATGATCGCGAGTATCAGCGCAAACGACGCGCAAGCGACCCCGAATATAAAGAGAAACAGCGGCAACGCCAGCAGGCGTGGCGAGCGAAGAACCCGGAGTACGATAAGAATCGGTATGCGAAGGACCCGACATACGCGGAAAGTCGGAAGGCGGCGCGGCGGGAACGGTATGCGAAGGATCCTGAGTATCGGGAGCGTGAGAAACAACGGCATCGGGAATTTGCGCGGGATAATCCAGACTATAAGGAAAAGCGAAAATTATATATGCGGGAATATCGCAGACGGCAGAAGGAAACCGAAACGGAAGAATAGCGGTCGGCCCCTGTAGGAGCGATCTCCCGATCGCAACCGCTACCGCTTTTTCAGCACTGCCCAAGAAGTCGTTAAAACTTGTCTGACTGCCGCAGGTGCCGCAGGTGCCGTGGGTATCCTGACTCGCCATTCGCTCCGATAATAGTCATCTCTCCAATCTAAGCGTTCTATGGCAATATACCTTTCTACCCGTGGCACCTCCATAGACTGCAATCGCGCCACAAGCCCTGACTCCTTGTAGCATGCTATCCCGAAATCTACACGAACGTTATTTTCATCAAATAGACGATAGTCAAAGCCGGGGAGGACCTGCCCACTGAAATTAGCATCCCTCATCGGAAACGGGGTATCCGAGGGACTTTTTATGCGTGCGATGCCATCCTTATTGAAGGTTGAATTCTCGGTTGTCAGCAGGTAGTCCCTGGGATGATTATAGGGTATTGCGAGGGTGAGTTTCCATCCGTGCAAGTCCGTGAGTTTTTCAGTGGGGTCTGCATAGATTTCAAGAGCGACAGGTTTATAGATACCAGAAGGTTTATTCCTATCTATCTCCACCTCAACGGCTCGGATGAACACGCGTCTCGTTAAGGTGCCGAAACTATCGTGTCGTTTCCAGCCAACAGGACACGGGGGACCGAGGCGGCTTCTTCGGTGCGTCACCTCCACAGGGTGCGCCGTTGATCGGGGCACGGTTTCTACGCGGAGTCCTGCTTCACGAAGCTGCGCGTGCAGAAGGTCCTCACGGGTTGAATTGCCCCACAGCCCTAACGTCCTTAGATGTGTCAAGCCTACCAGCGGTGCCACGTCCCTTATTAAATTGTCTGAGAGATCTAACGTCCTTAAATTCGTCAGTCCTGCCAGCGGTGCGATGTCCGTTATCGAATTGGCATGCAGATGTAACTGTGTTAGGTTTGTCAAGCCTGCCAGCGGGGTCACATCGGTGATTGAATTGTCCCACAGTCCTAACGTATTGAGGTGCCTCAAGTTCGCCAGCGGTGCGATGTCACTTATCGAATTGGCATGTAGATATAACACGACCAAGCCCGTCAAACCTGTGAGCGGACGCAGGTCACTTATTGAATTGCCCGCCAAATATAACTGCTTTAGGTGCCTCAAGCGTGCCAAGGGTGCGACGTTACTGATGACATTGTCATTGAGAACTAATGTCCTGAGGTGCGTCAAACTTGCCAGCGAACGCACGTCCCGTATTGAATTGGCACTCAGGTCTAACGTTCTGAGGGGTGTCAATCGTGCCAAGGGTGTCACGTTACTTATGGAATTGCCCCACAGCACTAACGTTGTGAGGCGTGTTGCGTGTTCCAAGCCTGTGAGATCAACGATTCCACGGGAATACCCGTCTAAGGACGTGAGTGTTGAGAGTTGCGTTGGCGTGATAGGGTCGGTCGCGTCAAGTTCCAAAGCCTCACGGACGACTGCGGCTAACTTTTCATCTGGGACAGTGATATTCCGATCCTGGGCAAAAGTATCGGATTCCCACAGAAGCGGGTTCGTCATGAGGCTCAACGTGAGGCATATCAGATACAATCTCGAAAAACGCTTCATCGTGTTTCACGGTTTTTCTACCTAAACCGTCCTCCGTCTGTGTCTTCTTTTGAAGATAGTAAATCAGATATGTCTCCAGATGTCAAGGGCAAAATCGGTAGCTACCTGAACCGAGATTGATGAGATTTAGGAATTACGCAATAATGCAGGGTTATTCAGTTTTCGGTTCCGATCTCGGTTTTTGCTCACATAAGTTAAGGTTTTTGTGAAATACCGCGAGCTGGGGGAAATTGGGGAAAGTGTTGAAAACTTCCACGTCCCTGTCTTCTCTGCTTTGATCGCCTATCAACTCTTGGAGAACAAACCCACGTTGAACATCTCGGAACTTCCGCAGACACACGATTTACAGATGTTGGAGACACCCTAAACTTTTTTCAAACTCACGTTTAGAATAACTCTTGAAGAAACGGCGGTGTCCACCCCGTCGGCAGTCAAAGTCCTTTTGCAAATGAACACGGGCACCCCGTATGTCATAAGATGGACTAATGGCAACTCACCCAATATTGTACTATATTTCCTGGCACTTGTCTAATCTTCAACGCGTAAAACCCGAGGCCCATACGCAACTTTGCATTTTATGTTGTAATCAGATATCTAATCTTCAACTTATTTTTCCGAGTACTTCTCACTACCCATTTCCTGGCACTTGTCTAATCTTCAACTTATTTTTCCGAGTACTTCGTACTTCTCACTAGTTTCCCCGCGTAAAACCCGAGTACCCAAGCAGAACTTTGGATTTTATATGTTAATCAGACGACACGAAGCACAAGCTTTGCGTTTTGTCCGCAAGGCTTTTTTCTTGTGAATATGCTCCAAAAACTTCATTACGACCTTGCAAATGGATACCAATATCCTATTTGTGAAGTTATGGCAATAGGAGTAACAATGAAATCTCTACCTTTCGGGGGAGCCAACGAAGTTGGTGCTTCCTCCACACTGATTGAAATTGAAGGCGTGCGCTTGCTCGTAGATGCGGGTATCCGAATGGGACCCGATCAGGACTCACCCGTGCCCGATTTCTCCAAGTTTGATAAGACTGGAATGCCCGATGCAGTCCTCCTGACACACGCACACACCGATCATACAGGGGCACTGCCAGTATTGAGAAACCTTTGGCTTGCGGGTGTGAAGATCTATTGGACACCTGCGACGAAGGCCATTACGCACGTGTTGTTAGAAGACAGTGCTGCTCGGATGGAACAGGACAATGAAGAAACGGGTCAGCAGTTCTTGTATACACACGACGATGTCGCTGTAGCACGGCATTGCATGGAAACAGAAGTGCCATGGCTTAAACCTGTGCCGATCTGTGAGGACGTAACAGCCACATGGATTCCCGCTGGACACATTTTGGGCGCGGCAATGATCTATATCCAAGGTAAGCACGAAAGCATCTTGATGACCGGCGACGTATCTGTTACCAAGCAGATGACAATTCCGAGCCTGGATCTGCCGTCATGGTGCAAAAAACCTGATGCAATGGTGATGGAGTCAACGTATGGCGATCACCCACATGAAATACCCCGGAAACAGGAAGCGAAACGGCTTGCTAAGAATGTTGCCGAAGTGATAGCAGATGGCGGCAAAGTGTTGATTCCAGCGTTCGCGGTTGGACGTTCCCAAGAAGTTATCCTGATCTTGAAGGATGCAATGGAACGCAAAAAGATTCCTGAGTTTCCCGTGTATGTTGACGGGATGGTGCGCAAGGTCAATGATATATATTCCGATCATGCTAATGAACTTCAACGACCTTTGCGGCGTAAAGCGGAACAAGGTGAAGATGTTTTTTATTCTGATAAGATAAAAAAGATTGAATCCTATGATCAGCGTGAAAGCATTTTGGGAGGAGAACCTTGCTGCATTGTCGCATCTTCAGGGATGTTGAATGGCGGTATATCAAACTACTACGCGAGCAAATTAGTTTCTTATCGGAAAAACCTGATTGCGATTACCGGGTATCAGGCGAAGGGGACACCAGGACGCGCGCTAGAGGATTTAAGCAAGCAGGAAAACCCCGAAAACCGAGTGTGGTTTTTAGACGATGAGCATTTTGATGTCGAATGTCAAGTGATACGTTACCGGCTTTCAGCACACGCGGACAGTAAGGAACTGCTGGATTTGGTCGAGAAAGTGCAGCCGCGTAAGTTGTTTCTCGTCCACGGTGATGCGGAGGCGCGGGGAGAATTGTGTAAATCTGTCCATAAAGCGTGTCCAGCCGTAGATGTGGAACTTCCTAAAAACGGGCAAGTGTATCCTGTAAAGAAACGTGTAGGTATTTCAAGAGGGAGACAGTTGAGCCACAACAGAATCCTCTCTGAAGTCGCTGTGTTCGTACAAAAAAAGGGATGGGAAGGTCCATTTCGCGTACGAGAACTGGCAGAGATATGGTTCGGCACAGAAGCAATCACACCGGTAGTGGTGAAGTTCTTTGGATGGTGTTTGTCGTTAGAAACTCGGTTCTTTGAACGCGGAACTGGGAATGTATTCCATCTACGGCAGATTGTTTAAACGTTGAAAACCTCAAGAAGTGCCTTGACAGTTCCAGTCAGGGCACTTTGTTTGACGAACGTGAGTTCCTTCTGTGCGGAGGAAAATCCTTTCTGCGCGCGGCGGGGTGTCCTACCGTCATCGGCATCCCGCCAAACTCACAAACGGCACATCGCGTGAAGGTGATCTGTGAATAGCCCGAATTTGCCATTGTAAAATTCTCCTTTCATAAACGTGGGTTGTTTTATTATACCTGTAGAAACTGCAAAACAGATATGCCGGTTCACTCAAAAAGCCCATTCGACTTCTATGAACGCGTCGCCTAAAACTTCTCGGAGTTTCTTCACAACTTTCTCTGACATTCAGCAATCGCTTTCTTACTGAGAAGACGGTTAACTTGAGAGTCGTATGTAATTGTAACCTTGTCTAAACGAAAGGCACTAAATGAAATCTCCTGCTTGATCGTTTTTTAACAACACAACTTCAACACAAAGAATATTGAACGTGAATACTGGCGTATGACGTAGAGCGTCAAACATTAACACACTTTCAGGCTGGAGTCCTCACTTTTAGGTAGTGGAGAAAGCCCACCCCTTACACCCTATTCAACTGGAGAGAAACTATGATTATTCAAAGCCGTGGAAAACCGGACACAATTTTTGCTGATATGACGTTTTGGACTATGACAATCAATCAAACAGAAATATATAAAAACTACAAAGTGCTGTGTCCGCCTATTTTATTCGCTGAATTTTACAACGATACTAAAGGTGCTAATAAACGATTTGCAAAACCCTTTGAAGTCCTTTATATTGACCCATGGCAATTTTTAGTTAAAAACGAACTTGAGGGGCAACCGATAACAGGCAACAATATTACCCCAGTCCACCTTAAATCAAAGCAGGATATGGACAAAGAAGAAAAAGAGATTGTAGAGAACGCTAAAAAATTGATAGAGGATTTTGAGGAAAAAGACAGATTTCTGTCTACTCAGCCCGCTACTTTGAAAGGTTGGGAAAACAATGCTTTTGTGAGTTTCGCTAATGCCAACTATCAACACCTCACATGGAAACAATTAATAGAGAGACTCAAAAAAGTCAGTAAAGGAACATTTTTTGAACCAATTGCCCGTATTGCCGAAATGCCGACAACGGATAAGAACAGAGCCAGAACTACCATTGAGAATGCTTTATCTAAATACGCAAAAATGTATCCTATAAACAACTTTGAAAAAGCATTTGCGTTTTCAAAAATTCTGCTGGAAGACAACTTTTCAGGAATTTGCAATGGTATACTTATTCCTATGTTGGAAGGCCCTTCAGGATTTGATAGAACACACTGGGACAACACCCGAAATAACTTGACAGATACCTGTATCCGTGACAGTTTTCCTTACACTTGGTATGCCTTATATCACTATCTTGCATTGCATATTTATCAAATAGAAAACTCTCACAACAAAAAGATTGGGTCAAGAGATTTTGAGTATCTATACTATCTTTATTTCCCTAACATTTTATTTGTTTCTGCGGACGCACAACATGAAAAATATATTACTGGAGCGGGGGTTCTTAAATTAAGGCGCAACAGTTCATTTGCCTACATACCTTCTGATAGAGATCAAGCCCCCGAAGAACACGATAAAGTTATGAGATATATCAAAGACGGGGTATTATATTAGAGGGTTTTTGCCTAAATAATGATATTAGGTTCAGCCTTCCCGATTTGAGGGTGGCTTTACCCTGATCCCCACACTCCCCAGGCGATGAGTTCTCTGGTATCACGACACAAAGTTTTCCAAATCCAGCGTTTGTTTTTTTTCAAATAGTACCACGACCTATTAGGAGCCTTGCGTTCGTGTTTACTTTCCAGAATCGCCGGCAGCACCGTCAGGCTTCTTAGGATCATCATCCGTATCAGTGCTAAATTCTGCCCAGACGGGACGATGGTCGCTGAGACGTCTCGCTTTTTCGTCATCATCTCCAAATATATGCTCATCGCTCTCATGCTCATACTCAACCTCCTCGGAAGTCACGCGATCACTCCCATCGTGATGGCGTACTTCCGACGACACCGCCTTCCCCTCACATTTCCAGACCTCAGATATAATAAATTCCCATCCAGACCGCTACCTCATGATCCTAAGGTCTCTCATAGACGATTTAGGAAACTGCCAGAGCAAGATATTAAGGGGATCCGGACATCGACCGCCACGGAGAGAAATTCCCCTCTATACCGACCACTTTGATTTCCTTTAACAACCACGTGTTTCCCATGATGGGATTCTCTGTTTTCAATTTAAAATCGAACTTATATTCTCCACTTTGCTGGATATGCCGCGTAATATCAACCGTATTTGTGTATATCACAGATTCTAAGGACTGCGTTTTCCCAATTTTTCTTTCCACTGGAACCATCTCTGTGCCAATCTGCAGATAAAGATCCGCTGTAGCTTGACGCGGGTTCTGTTGGATTGTATAGCTTAAGGTGATAGGACTGCGCCGGACCGCCTTTACCTGAAGTGTGTACGTTAGGGATTCCTCACGGGCACCCCCTTTCCACGGATCGATCGGTATATACTTAACGATGTAGTCTGTTACCTCCACAGGAACAGTTTTCTCTACAAAGGCGTATCTTGTGCACACCCTCAAGGTGATGGTATAGATCCCTGGGGTTTTAGGCGCGATATAGGTAGCCGTTATCCTGGTGAGAGCCGTGTCACCCCTCTCAGGCACCGTGTCGTCTACCTGCACGCCATTGTGCTGAATGTCGCCACCCGTTGTGATCCACTCGTACCCGTATTGTAAATCTGAATCCTTATTGGGACGCACCTTGGCGGTCACGGTTGCGACCTCTTGAACAGTTACGGTAAGGATATCTGGAACAGTCTCAGATGAGGGGTCAATGGTTAAGTCCGTAATCGAGGGTGGCTCCGCCCCCTCATCCCTATCAAGACCGCATCCTGTCAGGAATGTTATTCCCAGCGAGATATAAAGAAACAGTAACAAATTTTCGATGGAGAGCCGCACGCATGATGTCCTGAGTGTACCGGGAAGTAACGAGTCTTTTCGTTTCATATCAATTTCTCCAATACGTGTCCGCGAGCACAGCCTGACGCTGTGCTTCTCCCCTTATTTTTTCTTTGAGGAGTCATCTTTCCCGAAGCCAAATATCTTCGGCAGAAACTTAAAGTTAGCGGTTAGTGCCAAAAACCAACCGATCCTATGGACGGGCCGGGTTAGATTGGTAGAATCCTTCGGAAAGGGGTCTCCGACCCAGTACCCATTCAACCGTTTCACAGGTTTCACAATTCCACCAAAAGTCACCGCGAACATATCACCTTCTCCCGTTGGGCTCGAAAAAAGAAGACTCCCCCCTAATGCAGCCTGACCGTTCACCACCAGTTGTCCATGTGTAGATGCTGTTCCGAGGGCGAACCCCGTGCTCAGCGCAAGTGCCGAGTTAAATCTGCTGAAATCCATCCCACAAATAGGGATGTGTGCGAGGGCACCAAGGGGCATAGCGAGACGATCCTGGGCACCCAAGACAATCTTGTTATCGTCCGAAACATAGTGATCATCGTGCAAAGTGGTCATGAAAGAGCCCACACTGAATTGAACACCGGATAAGCCTATCGTTGGCGTTACCGTGACCTCAAGCCTTTTCGTCTTTAACTTCAGAGTGCCTACACGTGGGGTAAAAACGCACACGTACTTAATCTGATTGTTCAGAAGATATTGTTGATAACTCTGCTGCGCCCATGTTGCGGTTTCGATCGCCCGAAGTTTCTCGGCAACCGCGAGAAAGACATTCGCGATTGTTTCAGTTTTTTTAGAGGGAGCCGACAAATCCTGCGGTATATCTTTAGGGACCTCTTTCTTCTGCTGCTGATAGGCCCTATAGATTTCCTGAAGAACTTTCTCTATGACATCGCAGAGTTCCTGCGCCGTGCCATCTTGAAGTTCAAGCAACTTTTTCGCTTTCGCCTTCTCCTTAGCGGCCTCTCCTATTTTGCGAAACGCCTTTTTGATATGTGTTGCACTCGGATTATTATAGAAATCGGGCGTTTCCGTCCGCTGAAGGAGTGCGTCTAATTCTTTGTTCAACGCATGTGCTGCTTCGACCTTACAGGCGAAAGCGTCTAAAAGGGATTTCGGCGGGTTTTTCCAGCCGCGATGCGCCTCCTGTGCCTTCTTAATAACCGCAAGGGCTTCATAGACTGAGTATTTCTTATAGCGTCCTGACTCCGATACTGTGCCCGGGGTGTCTACGTTGATTGTGACAGTGTAAAGTGCGGTATTCACCAGGTCGACACAAAAGAAAACCGGTGTATATCGAGGCAGCGAAACTGCCAATCCCTTGAAAGTCTCTGTGCCTTTAGCCTCTGAAAAGGTCACGAGAGACGGATGGTTGCTCGTCGGCGCGCGAAGCACAAGAGTGACAGTAGAATCGGGTGGCTTCCATTTTTTAGAGGGCACCGGGTATTTTCCGGTGGCATCCAGCTGGAACACGCCGAGTAAGAAAAGCACGCCTAACACGCAAATAGCAACCTTCATTTCTATTTTATCCATTTTGTTTCCCTTCTTCTACGGATAGGATCTACACATTGCATCAAACGCAATGATTTGAACGTAGCATCTTGTTTATTAGGACTTACACAGTCTGTATTCTTAGAATAGACGATTTCAGTTGAGGTTATGTTTCAACTAATTTTGAGAATCTCCGCAGTCGTTTCGTTCTCTCGAAGTTTGGAGAGGTCGTATCCTCGGAGTGCAAGTTCCAAGAAGAGGGTCTCGTCTGCGGTTTGTTTGAGTTCCCCGCCTAAAAATTTGAATGAACGTGACAAAAGGTCGGTTCTGTCACGTTCAGAAGCTGCGGTTTTAGCATCAAGAGCGATTGCCTCGACGGTCTCACGCGCCGTGACATAATTCACACCGATATACTTTTGCGTCGTCGAGACGTTTCGGTGACCGAGCAGCTCCTGCACCAAATAGATGTCGCCGCTCTCCTCATAGACGCGCTGCGCAAAGCTTTTCCGCAGGGAATGCGTTGCGAGTTTGCCGTTCAAACCTGCCGCGGTAAACGCTTTCTTGAGCATCTCGTGTGCGGTTTGCCTGTTCATCGCGACAGCACCGTTCTTGTTTCGTGAAGGAAATAACGGTCGGGAGGAGGCAATCGTTTTGTATTTCTCCCGGTGCCAGTCGATCAGCTCCTCAATGGCGCGTCGACCGTCAACGTTCACCGGCACGGCTCTGGAGACTTCACCGCCTTTGACGATGGCTCGGTCGAACAGGAGATCGGTCACGGGCTTCTGGTTCTGGTAGACATCGCCGATCATTAGGCTGAGCAGTTCGCTGATGCGTCCACCAGTGCTGACGCCCAGCATGAAGAGTCCGCGGTTGCGGTGTTCAAACGTTCCATCGAAGCAGGCGGAAACGCTTCGGATTTCTTTGTTGTTGAGGGGTCTTGTGCCTTTCATGGGGTCCTCGCTAATTTCTCTGTAACTGTGATCGGGTTCAGGCAGGTTGACATGGATCCAGAGTCCAAAGTTCCACCGCAGTCGCGATTTGGATAACGGCGACACCATGTCGCCGCGGGTGGGAGCCCGTGTAGCAGAATATCCACGACTGCAAGCGTACACACGGAATCATCTGTGAAAAAGCAGGCATCAGTGAAGAACGGAAAATCCTTGGTCTTGATCAGCTGTCTCTCGTATATGGAACCGACGATCACCTACAATCGCACCTAACACCGTTGCTCCTTAAAAACAGCCAATTCTCCATTCAAAGTGAGACATGACCGCACACACTTTGACTTTATCAACGAAATCCTTTTTGCTTGGCTGGTAACAGTGCTCTTAAAACGTCAGGTGATCTCTTTGCCACTTTCCTCACTTGCCTTCCTATGCGTTTGTTCGTCTCTTTATCTTCTTCTATCAATGTCATGAGTAACAGTATCCTGGCTTGTTCTTGATCTGGAAGATTAGTTAATTTATCAAGAATCGCATCTATATTTGCTTTCACATCTTCTGGCTCCAGAAAGCGGCGGATTGACCAGAATAGTACAAACGCCATATAAATATCATCATCCGATTGCGAATCTACCAACAGTTTAAACATTTCCTTTATGTGACGTTCTAAAAAACCACTATTAAAGGAGTGATCGCTTAAAGTAAGAACTAGGAAATCGGACATAATACTAGGGATGTGAGCACTTGAAGAATCTATGACTTGTTGGAAATTTTTACGGACTAGCGGAGCATAACTAATAGCCTCTTTAAGGCCATAAATCCGTTGTTGAGTTGGTGAATACCATCCTGCTTGTAAAAGTCTACCACCAAGAAGTTTGCAAAGATTCCCTGTCCGCTCGTCCCCAGAGTATGCATAAATTTTCTCCAATAAATCCTGGTTGATCTCCCGACGCAGACCGATGTAAAAGAATGCAATTTCACCCCAAATGTCTTCAAAATACGTGTTTACAATCATTTCGCTCAGATTCTCAATCCTTTCCCTATTTTCATAGATGTAGAACGCAGCAAAATAATCCAAAAAAGACCTATGTTTGAAATTAACATCTGCACGCAGATCTAGAATGCCAGACCTCTCTATTTCTTGCACAAAACTTTTCATATCTTCTGGGTACCATCCATATTGCTTCGCGTAGGAATCGGTAAACTGTTCAAAATCTTCGCGAGAGATTTCTAACCTATTTTTCTCCCTAAACTCATGATACGCGAGGGATCCAAGAAATCTCTTTTTAACGAGGTAGTCAAATAAAGTCTTGATTCCCTTTTCCATATCTTCCCTACCAAGTGCCATATCAAAAAACCTATCATATAATTCTGTCACTGAAGCTGGAATTTCCTTGTGTTCTTCAACCAATTCAACTAACAATAGTAAAGAAAGTGGTACCAGAAGAATTTGCGCTTTTATTTTCTCAAGACTTTCTTTCATAGCATCTAGAACTTTATTATCGCTCACTAATTTTGATACAAGTTGTAAGGCTTGACTGAATTCAAATGGAAGCAGTTCATATTTTTCATACTGCTCTGGTAATGTACGGATGAGATCAATTTTTCGAGTTGTGAGGATGTAGGAACAGCCTATTTCTTCCGAGAATTCGTCCAATTTATCAATAAGATTGGGACGTTTCTCAGGCTCAATTTCATCTAAACCATCAACCACGAGCAAATCTACCTTAAAACGACTTTGGGTTTCCTTAGACTCAAAGTATGTAGTTAGCAAGACTTCTACCGACTCTGATTTTAGGAACTCCCTTGCGTGAAGGAGAATAGGGACAGGTATCCTTTTATCGGATCCACCAGGTTTTTTTAGTAGATCCTCGTAAGCTCTTTGATACCTATCAATCGCTAATTTGGCCATCGCACCTGTTTTGCCAGTTCCCGGATCGCCCGCTAAAATCAATTTTTTCCGCTTTTTTGAAATTTCTAAAAGCTCCAAAAAAGGACGTTTTCTTTTCTCAAAAACTGCCTTCAGATTCTCCTCGTCAAAATCCATGAGGGCCCTGAGGGGTCTAATCAAGGGGTTAACAAAGTACTCAGACAGATGCTTATCTGATTTTCCTCGCCGATGATTATCTTCAAGTTCACTGCTTTTCTTTTGCAGAAAATCAATAACTTGTCCGTGAAAAAAAATTTGAGGATAAAATTCTGTAAATTTATCAGTTAACCAAGTAAGATCGAAAATTTCAATTTTTGGCGATAGTTCGTTTGTCAACCTAGCTCGCGCGTTCCTACTAAACTCACCGGCTAACACAACGAAAACTTTGGAAATGGGTAAAGCCTCTAGCTTTGATTTTACTTCCGCCGGATGCTTTGAGGCTTGTTGAACTTGGCTCCTAATTTCGGCGATTACTTTCTCATCTGTCTTAGATAGAGCATTATCAACACGACATATTAAATCGTCAACATCCCCACGTGTCTTACCTCTTATGTGACCGCATTTAACTACAACCCCAATAACCTCCTGAGTAAACGTATCGGATTTAACAATTACGAGATCCTTTCCGAATTCCTGCGTACCGTGTGTAATTTCAACCATATAATTTGGTTCCATAGATTGAAACAATTCTTTCAGGAACCCGTGTAGATCGGTTTCCTTGTAATCCATGATTATCTGGTGACGTAGATCTTTCGGAAGATATTCTGCATGAGTCCTCAAGTCCATTTTGGATATCCTTTCTTACAGAAATTTTTGAAGTGTCATCGTTAATTTAGACCAGAAATGCGTAAAGTTAAAACAAGTGTTTCAACAGGGTCAAATCCCCTAACGTTGAGTGATGGCACTTCCATTTATACACCTATTTCATAAAATGTCCGATTTGAGAGTATTCTTCGCTGAGGTTACGCCGCAAAAAACGACAGATATTCAATATAGTAAACGAGGTATCGCTCGTTGGAAACTCGCTCACACCTTTCTACCGGTGAGGACAGGACGCAACGCAGAGCGTGCGTCGCGGTAGAAATCCTGTCCACGAGCGTAGGAATAGTTTAACACAAAATGTCTGAGAGGTCAAGCAAATGCACACCTCCAGCCAGATGTGCACACCTGCACGATTGCACATATGCAAGGGTGCAGGTGTGACGGTCCGCATAACGCTATAATCGGTCACCCTCAAACATGTCTTGGCAATTCGTTACTACCCTATCGCGTCTCACATTTTCCGCTTTCCGTCATTCAGGGGCGACTTCACTGGGATTTCAGTGTTTCGCGCGCCCGCTCTATTTCAGGCGTGAACACCGCTTTGAGTTTCAGGAGATACGCAATATGCCATGCTTTGATCGCTGCTAACTCACTTTCATCGGCGTTTATGTCGCCATCCCGTATCAAACGAATCGCGGCGCGCCGTGTTTCCCCACGTTCCCATTTCAGGGGGATGTCGAATTGCCCATTGATTTCGGATTCCCGCTCTTTGAGGACATCAAAGAAGTTTTTGTTTTCCGCGGAGGTTCCGAAATCAATGTACAGCGATGCATATACCTTATGATTTCTCGCAAACTTCGCTGTATAGGAAATGCCGCGTATCCCTGACGAAAAGTAATGATGGTTTGTTCCTTGTCTGACACGTCTACCCGTAAAACCGTGCTGTTCCCTGAGTTCATCAATAAGCCCTTGAAAATAGGAGTGATACCGCTCGGTTCTTGAAGAACTACTGCTCGGACGTGGTTCTGACCGCGGCGGTGGAACCTCATTCGCATCAGCCTGCGGGTGTGACTGCGCTTTTCGAGGCGCACTCGTTTTTTGGGGATATGTTTCAGTTCGCTTTCTGAAGTCGTCCAGAAAGGCACGCACCTGTTCATGGGTCGGTCTATTACCACATAAGCGGTGGGTCTCCGATTGTACTGCTTCTATTAAAAACTCTGAATCTCCTGATGTGCCTGACAGCAAGTTATCCCACGCTTCCGGCAAATGCCTGCACACTTCCCTGTGTTGCGAGATTTCCTGATAATTTTCCGCGATCAACTGTCCTGCTCTCCCCGCTTGTACCGATGCATACGCGAGATACTTGAGAAAACACTCCGCACTGTCGGCACTGTCGTCTGTGATGAGATCTAACGCCCGCACCAGGCATTCTTGATAGCTTCCGGATCCCGCTGGGTGAAAAAACCGCCATTTCTGTCCATCGGTCAGGATAAGAATAGGAACTCCTGCGTCGTGGAACGCATATTCAAAGAGTTGTCTTTCCGCGCCCTCAATCTTTCCAACGCGTTTCACTTCAATGAAGACGATCGGTTTTTCTGGGGGATGGCACAATGCGTAGTCCACTCTACCCGTATCGACCGAGTATTCAGGAAAGACTCTCTGTGTATCAAACAGTGGCCACCCCAAGGCATTGAGGAGCCTATCCACAATCCCCTGACGCACTGCGGTTTCGTTGCGAAAGCGTTTGTGTTCTAAACGGTTGCGTATGTCATCGATGTGTTCCTTAAGTTCCATTGAGAATGAACCTCCATTGAGAATATGTGATACGAAAATGTGCGGTATCCGCGAGACACACCTTTGAACGTATGCCGAGCCCGGAAAATACGGCTCCGCTAGCTGCATAGCGGAGCTGTTCTTTACCGAGCAACAGTTTCCCGATAGCATAGAGTATCAGTAAAGGTTTATGAGGTGCGCGTTCCCCGCGGCGTTCCCAGACACTAAACGCCTGAAACCGCCTGAGAATGTCTGTTCTTGTCATTTCCATGTTCCGCTTATTGAAGGATAGCCGCGGCGTGTAAGTTCGAGGAAAGCGTTGCGTCTCATGATACGCTTCCACTGAACGAACATCCACTTTTTTCAAACTCACGTTAATTAGTGTTGGCACTTCAGTCTTGCCGCTGATCTCCAATAGACCTCACTGGCGATGGGTTCACCGACGGCGTTTATTGTTTGATAAAATTCCCAATTCTATCCTCCAGAATACCTAAATCCGGCTGCTCGATAAATTCGGTATCCTCAATGTTCATAGCCGCCAACCATGTTTGCCAATACGCTTGAATAATGTTTTTATCTTGAATATGTCTCTGTCCGCTACTTTCATTTTTGCGCAATCGGATTTCAAGCATCAAGAATTTTACATCAAGCCCACTGAAGTCCTCAACTGGCAACAACGCTTCTTCACCATTCTTTATTTTCTCTATCGCATGAGGATCAGAGCGCAACGCCCCCACTCTCATATATGTCCTTCCCATGCGGTTCGCTTCGATGTTAATATCAAAGTTGAGGTAGCCATCGGAGATACAGATGAGACGGTTCCGGTAGTTTGGCAAGCAGTGATGTTTTGCTTGAGATCGAAACCACTCCCATATATCGGAACCTGTTTGTGGCTGTTGTTGAAAAAAGTCGTATAACTTCGGGATCTCCTCAACTAACGCCTTTCTCTTATTTTGGAAGTTAGGGTTTTCGCTACGTCTCGTGATACCCTCAATTGTCAGTCTACTCATCATTTCCAGTGGAGGTGGAGCAACGCCGGGTTGCTCTGTCACAGTAAAATTGAGACGATGTGGTTTTTCAAGTCTGCCTCCCTTCCTGCGGACATCTTCAGCAAGTTCATCGAGTTGGTTTACAATCTGTCCTAAAATGTGAATGTCCCTTTCTCTCTGATCGGGATGTTTCTCCGGCGAAATACGGTCGGACGTATCTATGATGACAACAATGTTGATAGGAGGCTCTGAGGCGTTGATGTCCGAGTGGCTTACATTGAGAAGAACAAGAAAGAGCGTAAACATTACCACAGAAATACTTCTTTTTTTCATATAAAAGTTCCTTAAACGGTTCTGAGTGTCGCTTTGAATTCCTGAATTGTCTGGTCAGCAAGTGCTTGAATTTCTCTGATCTCACCGGAGTGACCATCCGGTAGTTCGGTTACACTTTGCGCCATATACCGACACCAGCCATTCACAAATTCTTTCGCCTGTGCTTCCATCCGCTTTAAGTCAAGAATCCTGTCACGTTGCCCGTTTCGTTGTTTATCAATTTCAGATTCACATCGATCAATTTCCATTTGAAGGCTGTCAACCTGCTCATTGAGTAATTCAATCTTCGCCTGCCGTTGTTTGATTTCAATTTCCAGCACAGCAATCTGGCTTTCAATCGGATGCTTATATGCTGTTTTAATCGAATCTGAATAGGCTTTCTTTTCTTCAGAAAGCTGCTTTATACCTTCCGCCAAGTGTAGGATTTCAGTGTTTAAATCAGATAACTTAAGGTGTCGATCCTTTTTCTCTGCTTCGATCTGCATTTCGATCTGCTTGGATTCATTCTGTCGAGGACGGATATTTTCCCAAAATCCCGATAGGCACTGTAAACCGAATCCTAATAAGAGCGAAACACCGAGTCCTAATAAACCAAAAAGTAGTAATAAAAACCAGAAAGAATCTATTTTTTCAGATCCAGCTTGTTGCTGCGCGGTAACGATTTGTTCTGCGATCTTCCATCCAATCATACCTTCGATGACAATGGTAGCAGGTAGTAAAATTGCGAAAATACCCCATTTCTTATGTTCAAAAGTGTAATGCGTAAAAAATGCGAGGGCTATGAAAATAGAAGGAAAAACAAGAACTAACCAATTGCGATCCCCAGATTTTAATGCCCGCCCGAATGCTTCGTAATCAATAAGCCGCTCTAAATTCAACTCATCACTTGATTTAACAACTTTCTCGCCTGCTGACACATAAAAGAGATAGAGGTAGACAAATAGTGCTATAACTGCAACTGTCGTAAGAACTGCAAAAATCCAGTTAATGACGATGAGCGGATGAAACCTCTGGGCTGCCCTTCGAACATCAAGCGAGTTTAATTCAACTTGCGTTGGTGATTCTAAATCGGTTTCGATCCGAGCCTTTTCAACTTTCTTAGATTCCAAAACTGAAGCCTTCTGCTCAAGTTTCTCTTTAAATTCTTCAATACGTGAACCTTCCGCATTCTCTAAACTTTGAATTGGGGCTTCTAATTTAACGTTCAGCTCGGCTAATTCTACATCCTTTGCCTCAAGTTCTTCTGTTGCCTCCTTGATGTCATTTTGCCGATGACGCTTTTGATCTTCAAGTGCATCTTTGTCGGCAACCAACAACGCTATTTCGTCCTGAAAACGATCATCGCTAAATGCGATTTCGAGATCCTTATCACGGACAATAACATTGAGATGTTCTCGCAATGCCTCTCTGATACCTCTACCTGCCGCGGCACACGCAAATCCGTTGTCTGCGCTATGGTAAAGTTTACCGTTCAATATATTCCTCCTGCTTAAATACTGGTGATTCGGATACGGATCCACCTATCTTCTAAAACGACTCAAAAATTGTGATGTCCACTTTCGCCAATTACCACTTTGGTTTCCTTGAAGTTTTTGGAGCAATTGAAACGCATCATCCGCTGGATACTTAAAGAACTCTCGATCTGTATTAACCCGGAACGGGTGGAGTTTCTGATGCATCCTGCGCTCAAGTATATCCGGAAAATCACAAGGATGCTTGTGAATAACTTTAAAGGGGTGCGGTACCCCTGTTGTATAGAGTTCATCGGCTCGTTCTTCCGGAGTCCTTGATGTATACCCGATCTTTATCAAATCCGGCATTGCTTCGTTCGTCAATATGTAGACATAGCCCATACTCGAATCTCTCCTTAATTTTATCGCAGCATCTTACGTCTTTAGGGCTTACACAATAGTTTGTAAATGTGCTGTACTCTAAATATCTGAGCGTCGGTTCTTTTCAAAAGGCGTGAATACAAAGATATTCTGCCGCAGAAGCCAACAGATCTTCAATATGTAAAACGAGAGTATCACTCGTTAGCTCGTATGCACCTTCTCACGGGTAGGACAGGACGCAACGCGAGGCGCGTTGCGGTGAGAACCCTGTCCACGAGCTTAGGAATAGTATAGCAGAAACCGTTTGCGGATGTCAAGCGGGTCGCAGCCCTGTAGGTGTGCACACGTGCAGAAGTGCACACGTGCTGCTGGGCAGGTGTGAGATGCAGCACACAGAGACAAAATAGCGGTTCGGGGGAGCAGATGAAACCTATGTGCCGGCAGCAAAGCAAAACTCGCGGAACGGGATAGTGCCGTGAATCAACTTTCTATCGGATAATCCATTTTGCGCGGGCGTATCCCGGTGAAAGTTCCAGGAACACTCACCTGCTACGCTGTGCACTGATGATACTGGAAACCCCTCGCTGCGAGTATCGCCCGCAATGCCCGCCGTAGCCAGGCGGTGCCCAGTGGCGGCTTTGCGCATGCAATGTCCGACACATTTGTGTATAAGGTTGATTATATAACGCTATCGGCGCGGCTTGGATACAACCTGACGCTTGCCATCGGGAATTTGGGCCACCCCCTAACCCCAGCATGCGATACGCGGACTTTGACACCCGTTGAACGTCAATGTACCCAAGCCTAAAGACTTGTTCCTGTAGCAAAAAGCAATGAGGGTTTTCGCCTAAATAATGACCTGCCAATCGTCCGCGTAATAGACCTTATCTCGTCAAGTTCAAGCATGACGGCACCGGTATCCTGGGGTTCAGGAGGTTTTGCGTGTTCACCGCCAAAGGTGCGTATCCACTCAAGAATGGTAGACGGGGAAGCGTGAAGCATTTTTGCGATGGCATTCATAGAAAGCCCGTGGAAACCATAGAGAAAGACGGCAAGGGCTTTCTCCGCAACCGGTCTGCCTCGGTAGGTAGGGTTTTCCGTCCATTGATAGTTGCAGTCTTTGCACTTATAGCGTTGTTTTGCGTGGATGCGTCCATTTTTCACGAAGTCTGGGTGCTGACATCTTGGGCAGTTCATCTGAGTTTCTCTCCTCGGGGATGTGTATGGATTTCTCCGAAGGAGAGGGTATCTGTCTGTGTCGGTCAAGCAAAAAATGATTCTCATGTTTCTTGACGTTTTTTCAGTAAAGTGTTATCCTTTACAATACTTGAACACAGATGCGATAAGAGCGGTATGACGGACCCTCTATCTTATCATCAATTTACCGAAAACCCTCAAATAAGGAAAGCTCTCAATGGGTGGATACTACACGAGAAACGCCTCGTCTCCAGTCAATAGAACTCAGTATATAGGGGCACAAAGGGGAGTACGTGAAACGGTAGCACGTAAAAGATCCCAGAAAACAACGCCAAAAAGATCCCGGAAAACAATACGTGAGAGGAAAGGTTGGAAATGCGATGAATGCGGCCTCGTGCTAAAGGACAATCCTGAGTTGCTACATAGACACTACACTCAGCTATTGTGTCTCGGATGCACTGCCGCCGAACAACCTGGCAAAAAACACCTAAAACAAAAGGGAAGGCGATCCTATAAACGCTATAAACGCTTTATAGAACAATACGGGAAAGAGTGGAAGGGGAAACGAAAGGCGTAGGCGTGTGGGAGAAATTGAGATACGGACAGACACCCAACAGAAAGTATATTGAAAATCAGCTTAAAGAAGCATACAAACCACCATTAAACGAACGATAAGTCCATCAGTTTAATAATGGCTTGTGCTAATTGACTCGTGGTTATTTCAAATCTTACAGATATTTCGATGTTTCCGAGAAAAATAGGAATTTCATCAGCTTCCGAAATTTGGACAGCAAATGAGATAAATCGTGAAAAATAAGTATACTAAATATTAATTAGCACAACGCGTTATCTAAAGCAAAACCCTCGACTTTCACACATACAGTCATATTCTCCTGATAATGCACCTTTTTCGCAATCCGATGTGTCTTTATAATTAAAAAGGCACAAGGAGGTGATACGCATGAGGGAACCCTTTGACCGCTGTCAACTCGAATGCTGTTCAGACGCTGGAGAGTATGCCGCCTGTGATGGCTTTCACAGCTGCCGGGACGAACACAATCTGATGGGATATTGCGTCAATGCTGGAGTGTTCGACCACGGATGTGAAGTCTGTCAAAACGCGCTGATGGAGGAGAGTGACAACCGCAACGACATCATATTCTGATTGGGTCAGCACTGTGTAGATAGGCAGAAGACCGGTTTCCCTACCGGTGCTGCGTGTTTCCACCAGCGACGGCATCTTGCACCGCAGCGTAAAGGTGCTGTAGCGAGTGATAATACGCCATCTCCGCCTGCTTAATAGTGTGCGGGTCGCGACTGGCGCGCACGTCGCGGAGCTTCTGGAACTGACGCGTCAATTCGCGATGGGCGTTCTCTAAGGTTTTGAAATGTGGTTCGGAAAGCATGTTTTAGGGGGTGCCCCTTCGTTAGCTAACGACGCGATGCACAACCGAACAGGTTCTGCGACACTCTGAAAAAATCCTTACGAGAATGCCCTGTAACGCTTTTCTGGGACACGCCCTGTGGTAGAACCCTCACGCAATCGGCGGTTTATCGTTACGCTGAAAGAAACCGTTCAAGGCGTTCGCTAATATCTCCTGCGTGGTCATTCCCTTCTCAATTCCGATATGTTTCATTTGTCGGTAGACGGCTTCATCGAAATAGCCCCCGATATGTTTTTTGCTCTTGCGAGAGGGTGCGATTTTCTTTGTGTCGGTCGGCGGCGATTCCACGACTTCTAATTCAGGTTTCTGGGGTTGCTCGTTCTCTTTGAAAACTTCTGCGAGATTCACTTTCTTTGCTGCCATTAGGACACCCCCATCTCGTTGGCGATGTATGCGTAAAGTGCATTGATTTCGCCAGTCGCTTTCCCCTTCGGTTCAAACTCTTGGACAGTGAGCCCCGCGTTGTAGGCATGGACGAACCCGATCCGATGTCCGATCTCGCAGGGGGCACAAGGGACATCATACGTCTCCACGGCTTGCCGGGCTTGGTCGGCAAGGTCTCCGCGGGCTGGCACGGCGTTCAAGACGATGTGTGCTGGCACTTTGGCGAGGTTGACAATATCGATGGTGGAGCCGATCGCCTGTAGGTCGATCAGTGAAGGCTTACAGGGGACCAACGCCATATCCGAAACGCGCGCAGCGTCGAGGGCGGCGATCTCGGTATGCGGGGCGGTATCGAGAATCGCGAGCGTTGCGCCGTTCTCTTCAGCGAGTTCAAGGATATTCTGTAACCGTTCTGAGTGTGTCGAGATCACTGCCGGGGTATCGCCATCGCGGTTGTCGCGCCATTTTGCAGACGACGACTGCGGATCCAAATCTATTAAAGCGGTTGTGTGTCCGGCACGTTCCGCGGCGACGGACAGGTGCGTGGCGAGAGTGGTCTTGCCGGTCCCGCCTTTTCTGCTCAAGATTGCGAGTGTCTTCATATTTACCTCCGTATAGCGGTCAGAATATTGGCTGTCGGCTTTCGGGGCGGTTTTTTCTTGAGGAATGGCAGTCGGCAGTCGGGGCGGTTTTTTCTTGCGAAAAAACCTTTCAGCGATCGGTAAAGAAAAGAGGTGTTCTGTAACGCTTGCGTCTTTGCTGATTGCCGACTGCCGACTGCCGATAGCCGACTGCCATTCTTGCCGACTGCCGATGGCTATTCTTGCTGATGGCTGACCGCTGATTGCCGATCACTATAAAAGTGTGCACACCTGCAAGTCTGCAGATGTGATACTGTGCAGGTGTGATGTTCTGCACACGGAAATAAAAACGTTAGATTTGGGTTGTGGTTTCAACATTAATATTTATCTATGTTTCGGTTTGGAAACCCAAGTCTTTAGACTTGGGAGGAAAACCGCCCTCGTGTGTGAGACCAAGGCGTTTTTTTTGAAAAAACACTTGACATTTTTAGCAAATTGTGGTTTAATAGATATATCACGTTGGCAGGCATGTTTAGCGTTACCGCTTGGTAACGTGCCTGCCTACCCACTAAACAGGGGTTAAAAGCGTGATACGTGAAATCCATGAAAAAGCGAAAACAAAAACGCACGCGCCGCGTATACAAGTATCAGATACGCGAACATCCAAAAAATGTGCGCTTGGGCAATATGCTTGACGACCTTGGCGATGTCCACAACCACTTCTTGCGTCTTGAGAAGCGATATTACCGCATCTATGGAAAATACGCAGGTCGTTTTCGCCTGCAACCGCACTTGACGAAGTTGCTCCAACGTACCAAGCAACATTGGACATGGATCCCGCGTGATACACTTGACGAGGTGATCGTCCGTATCCACATCACGTATGACAGATTTTTTGACGGTCTCGGTGGACTGCCGAAGTTCAAACGCAAAGACCGCTACCGTTCTGCGAAGTTCCAATCGGCGTACCTTCTTGAGGAAGGGCGTGTCAGACTGTCTTTCAAAGCGTGGAATGATGCCTCGCACTCCTTTAAATTCAACAAACGCTGGTTTTCTTTTCATCAACACCGCGAATGGAATGGAACTGTCCGCTATCTCCAAATCCTTCGCGACGCAGTTGGCACATTTTGGCTTTATGTCGTTACGGATGATGCCTCGACCGAACCCTATTCTGCTACAGGTGAGAGCGTAGGAATAGACTTCGGGATGGAGACGTATCTGACGTTGAACACCGGTGAGAAAATCCAACACCCGCAACCCTTGAAACAGTCCTTGACCGAACTCCGTAAACTCAATAAATCTGTCAACCGAAAAGTCAAAGGTTCAGGTAACTACTGCCGTGCCATCCGTGAACTCGCACGGCTTCATCGCAAAATCGCTAACCAACGATTGGATTGGCACTGGAAAACAGCGACCGACCTGTGCAAAAGGTTTGATACCCTCGTGGTAGAGACGCTGAACCTCGACGGTATGAAACGCTTGTGGGGACGGAAAGTCTCCGATCTTGCGTTCTACCAGTTTGTTGAGATACTGAAGTTCAAGTGTTTGAAACATAAGCGTGAGTTCCTACAAATAGGGCAGTGGACCCCGACAACAAAGCCTTGTTCGGCGTGCGGACATCACAACGAAAATCTAACGCTAAAAGATAGGCAGTGGACATGTCCTGAATGTGGCTCTCACCACGATAGAGACATCAACGCTGCGATAAACATCTTGAGGGCCGCCTTGGGTCCCTCTGTGGAGCAGATGTAAGACGTTTTAACCAAAACGCGAACTGCTACGAAGCACAAGCCCCGGTCTCCTTTAGACAGTGGGTGCCTTGACTGATGAAAGATTCCGCACGCTTCGCATCCGCTTCACGTTGTATCTTGATTTCGGGGTCTTCATGAGAGTACGGAGATGCGATATACCAAGATACAGGTAATGCGCACGGCTGCGTGTTCATAAATTTTTGTAGGTCTTCAGACATTGAATTCCCTCCGATAGGTTATACAGAGTTTCGGGGAAAAGGTAGGCAACCTACAGGTTCCCTACCTTACCCCGAAAGCGTTTTCAGTTCTGGAGTGCTTCGCGATATGCCGAAACCCTTTGAAAATACATCATAGCCGTTAAGAGGTTCAAAAATCCGAGATCGTCCAAAACTTCTATTGTCTCGTCGTCGAGGTCGATGCGTTCTTGGCAATAGGTTTGGAGTGCCTCTATGATGTCGCTTTCTACGCCGGTTTCAGCAAATATCTTAACGGCTGCGATAGTATTTCTCGATGCGATACTGTCTACGGTCTTCTGAGCCGTCTCAAACAGCGTATCGCTAAAGATGAACAGATGGCACGTGGTTTGTAGAGACGCGGGGACGTAGTGTCGAGGCAGTGCGTATCTGGTGGATATATCAGGGGTGTTATTCAACGGGTTGTCTCCATATCACGCGTCCCCGGCGCAGATCATACGGGCTGAGTTCGACGGTCACTTCATCGCCGGCACAGAGGACGATCCTGTTCCTGCGCATGTTTCCGCAGGGATAGACGTTGACTGCGTGGTTCTCGTTGTCTTGAAGGTGGCATCGGAACGTCCCACCTTTGAGGACCTGTTCGACGATGGCGCGTTGATAGATTCGCATTTTTTTCTCCTGGGTTGGCACAGAATAGATAGAGACGTTAATTCCTGTGTTGATACGCGCGTCGGAACGCCCGAACGGCTTTTCTGATGCGTTTCGGTGACGCATCGGGTCGAAGTTTGCAAGGGATATTGAACGCTTTGACACCCATCCGTTTGGTCTTTGTGTTCAGTAGCAGAATCTCACCCGAATCTTCCACACGCAGTAACAGGTCACCCTTTGCAATTGCATAGAAAGTGCTGAGATGCGACAGCGCTTTCTCTTTCTCCGCATCAGAGAGTCCAGGTTGGATCCTAAAATGTATCTGCTCGGTGTCTGTGAGCCGAATAAATTTGATCATGGCGTTCTCCTCCAATAAGGACGATGTGATGCACACCCGAACAGGTGATGCTACACGTTGGGCGCTTCTATGCGTTTTCTGTAGCCGTCGCGCCCGAGTTTCTTGAGTTTATCAATCGCATGCTGGACAGCTGCATCGCGGCATGTGGTGTCCGGAATGTCGATTGCGCCACCGGTAGCAAACTCCGAGACGAACCACCGATCGTCCGGTTTTCCGGGCTTGCGATGGACGACGATCGAAGCCCAGCGGATACCACTATCGGTAACGAGGTATGCCGGCGAGACTTTCTGCCTGTAGTGGTAAAAGCCTTCCCGGACAGGGATATAAAAGTCGATGGCTTCGTAGGTGTACATGGGTGTCAGTTATCCGTTTTCAGCAGTCAGGTATCGGTTTCCGTCATGGAGCGGTGCATCCAGCACTAACCACGCGGACCTTCCTTTCTGTCGATACCGAAACGGTTCATCAAACGCGATAGGATCAGAAACATGGATAAGCGTGGCGTGCTTGGCGGTCAACCACTTTTCAGGTGGACGCTGCATAGACGCAGAGAGAGAAGAAAAAATCTGCTCTCGATATTCCTTATAGAACAGGTCGCATATCTGAGCGTCCGTCAAGTTTTCAAAGGTCTCGACCTTCGCGACCGTGAACATCCCCTTGACGCGTCCACCGCTCTCTTTGAGATAGACACTATCGCCCTTATGAACTTTGCCAAAAGGCGCGCACCTCACTTTCGTGAAACGGCTTTCAATCGTCTTTGAACCGTCGAGGATGAGTTCAGTCCAGCCGGGTGCAAGAATTGCGAGATGATATTTCATGGGGTCTCCTCTATAGAATGTGTGCGTGCCTCCTGTTCTGGTGGCTGTTCTGTCGGCTGTTCTGTCGGAAACTGCGTGGGTAGCACCGTGAATTCGGCGTGGCAGGTCGGGCAGCGGTGGTGATAGAAGATACGCAAGGTATCCCCACAGGTGTTGCAGTCGATCCAACCCCGACGGACATCCGCCAATGTTATCGTTTGTGACATGAATGAAATTCCTCTTTTGTGCAGATCATCAAGGCTGCAGGTGTGCACACGTGCACGTGTTCAGGACTGCAAGGTTGCAGGTGTGTTCACGTGCACGTATGGGTGTTCACGGAGTTTCGGGGAAAAGGTAGGAAACCTACAGGTTCCCTACCTTACCCCGAAATCGTTTCGCTTTCCGGTGTTGGTGTGCCTGCGGACAGGTCGCAAAATGTGAGCCTCGCGCGGCATGGACGTTCCCGTCCGCAGTTACCACTTTCAGCACGGGTGGATCACACGGATGTTTCCCGATCCAAACAATGGGGGCGAAACACGTATTACATGTATCCGCATTCGGAAACCTTGATTTGGGTTTCGGATGTTCCTGGGCGATCCGTACCATTGCCTGTCGAACATCATCCATTGAACAGTCATATCTTTCAGAGAGCTTCCGAATCGAAAGCCCAGCCCAATTGTAAGCGTATTTCCAGTGGTCGTTAAGTAGCTCAGTTTTGAGGGCATCAAGGTTTCTGCTCACTTTAGAATCCTCGCTTTCGGGTTAAGGGTTATCAGTTATCGGTGTGTTCCGCGACGCGCCACTTTCGGTTCTCGGTTACAAACCTCGCCAGCGGCGGTGGCTCTTGTTCACTGACGAGCTGTAAACATATTTTTGGATTTTACTATAAGATACCCCTCTTGCTGATTGCTGACGGCTGACTGCCGATCGCTAATTTGCAACCGTTCTGGGAGTTTAGCGTAGATTAAGATTAACCTCTTGGACAGAGGTTAAACCTACCCCGTCCTGAGGACGACGCTAATCTCCTCCATTTCATTCAAACTAAAATGGGGTAATGGGAGAGGATTAGGGAACTCTCCCATTATCCATTTTTTTAAGTATCGGGAATCGGAATTCCCGCCTACAGTGTCCATCGCTGAAATTGCATCGCCCCATGCGATCTGCGTTGCGCACTCGACACAGAGAAAAGGCTCACTGGATTCTTCGCGCCACTGGTGCATCGCGTCGGCGACAGCGTTGGAAACCTCAAACATCTCGTTGCATACGGAGCATTCAAGCCATATCGTCCGTGTTGTCACTGTGTTCACCTCTTATGCACACGCCTCGCGAATCAAGTCAAACAATTCACGCTCTACGTTGAAAATGATGTCAACATCGACGGTGCGGTTGAATGCCTCGATGGTGTTTCCGATCTTCTTCGTCGTGCGCTCAACTCTCGGACGTGGAATCCCATCTTCAAAGACGAGCAGGGCGTGTGCGATGTCTGTATTCTGCATGAGCTTCGCGACGGTTTTGTTGTGAAAGGCGTTCCGGCTGGTCTTTTTATCACAGAAAAATACCTTGCCGTTCTCTATGTTTCCGAGTCGGTCTAACTGTTCATCAATGTTCGTTTCTTTTATGAGCATTATTCGTTACCTCCTCTATTCATTTTTTCTCCTTTTCTGCTGTCGGATGAAGTCGAACACGACGCGTTGTCTGCCCGTTAGATATTTTCGCATTTATGCTCCTAATACCTGGATACGGTATGAATTGAACCGTCCATTTTTCAAGCCCGACGGTTGTGAGTGCTTCGTGTAGCAACGCACACTTGGCTGTTCCTCTGATGTGTTGCTTGAAACGCTGGGGCATATTGCTATCCGTGCCGACATACTGCTTGCTGTTGACAGTGTTCGTTAGGATATAGACCCCTTTGTTTTTATGTCGCGGTGTGTTACTTCTCAACATTTGAAACGCCTCGTTTTTTTCGGATTAGTGACATTTTGGCCGTTTTGCACCCAAAAATTCTAATTAAGGTATATATTAATTGTAATTTTTGAGTGCAAACGATGCGGAAATGTCACTAACTACTTTTCTTTAGCCATCTATAGATTGTGCGTTTATCTACTTTTATCTGTTTTGCTATGTCATCAGGAGACAATCCGTCACCCTGTAATTTTAAAGCATACTGTCTCTGATTTGCCTTTGCCTTTCTATTTTGCTGCCGGATATCTTCCCGAGTCTGCTTGGTTTGCTTTTTCGGTGTGGTGTCCTGGCACCATCGGCTCACGGTTTGATGTGCTATCCCAAGCTCATCAGCGATTTCTTTGAGTGTTGCGCCGTTCTGTCTGCGGTTGCGAGCGATCTCTTTCTGTGCAGCGTTGGTTTCAGGAAGTTCGGTTGCTGGGAATATCTCCAACTGGATGTCTGCAGTGTCGAAGACATCCGGCTGATGTGTGAGCCATTGCGAGAACGCCTTGAGATAAAGTTCCGCGTGCGTATCAGGCTGTAGGGCGTAGGAGTCCCCTTTTTTTGCGAGTCGTGCGGGGTACCATTCAGAGATGAAGCGGGCCACCCAGTCGACGAGGCGTTTCTCGTCTTCAGCACAGTGTAGGAAGCGTGCTTTTCGGTATTCACTTGTGCCGAGTGCCCCGGCTGTGAGTGCCTGCCGGAAGGTTTTACCGCTTTTCGCCTGGGTATCGAGAACGGCTTTGACTGTGGTTGCGAGGGTATCTTCTTCAAAGACGGTGCCGACGAGTCGATCGAGTAGAGATTTAAGGAGTTCACCGAGAAATCGGGAGTCTTTGACTGCGGTAATCTCAATGCCGAGTCCAGCGAGTGTGAGCTGTCTATCGGCGTTTTGGACATCGGTTTCAAATCGGTGTTCCGTCCATTTCGGAGCGTTGACGGCGAGGTATCCGGCACGTTTTTTATTCAACGCTTCAAAATTGAAGTTGCGTTCGACGAGAGCGAGTGCTCCATCAATATCAGCGTCAGTGAAAAACGCTTTGAAAGGATTCCCCGCCTCGAACCGATCGACGGCATCCTCCCATCCGACGGCGCGTGCGGCTTCATTTGCGAGTTTATTCGCCAGTGCCGCCTCGGTCAAGAATCTGCCTTGGTTTCGGAATTTTCGGATTTCCGAGGAGGTAAGGAGTTGTGTTTCGGTGTCATCGTCGCGCAGCGAATGGAGTATCCTTTTAGCGTTTTCTATTTTCAGTTCGTTCTCGATATTTCGGATTTCTGTGCGTCGGATGCGGATCGCTGCTGTCACATCGTTAGGCGGTGTCAGAGGCGTGTCCTCAACAACTTCCATATTCCCAACGACAGTGAGATGGTATTTCAGGAACGCTGAAAACTGAACATCCGCGAGGGATGCAAGCGCCTGTGCTGCTGCGAGTTTCGTGACGGCGTGTGCTGGCAGATTGATATCTGCGGTTGTATTGAGAACCGCTTTAAGAGTTTCGTGATAGAGGCTCACCTCCCGATTTTCAGTAGGTCGCATCGGCAGCAAGAGATTATAGGATTTATAATGCATGAACACGCCGCGGCGTCCGCGATCCCGGATCGCTTTTTGGACAGCCATATTTGCGTGTCGCGATCCGAAAATCAAGCCGCCGATGATAACCGTTACTGCCTTTTTATCAAGGAACGAGATACCGACACCTGCTGCCGAGGTGCCGATAAAGAGGTTTGAATCTGTGAGTCTCTGATAGCGCAAGAGTTCATGTGCCCGGGTTTCACCTCTTGTATACGCATTGTAGAGTACCGGGTTTTCGGCACTGAATTCTGCAGCGAGTATCTCCCCATCCCGGCGCGATGCGCAGAACGCGTAAACGTTCTGCCCGTTTCGGAGGTGATCGGCGATGTCATCCATCCCGCTGGCGAGGAGGGCATTGATATTCGTATCCGCGGCATGCTCTTTGATGACGACGCGTCCGTCGGCAGGCACTGCGGTATTATAAAAGGCTTGCACCTCCTCACATTCCACTTCTTTCGCGAATGCCTCAAGTGCGAGTGTGGATTCTGTCTGTCCCGCAACGACCAATCCAGTCGTATTGAGGGCATCTCGAAGTGCTTTTTTCACACCGGTAGTTTGCGCGATATTCAATGAGAGCAGCTCATAACTGAAGTCGAGTTCGTCGATAGCGACGTAGAGCCGTTGAATTCCCATCGCCTCCGCCTCGGCAACGGCTTGTTGTAGTGACGGTAAGCAGACGATCGCGCCATGCGTACCCAGAAACTTATTCCCTTTTGGGATGCCTTCCGTGTAGAGTCCCCACGCCTCATGCCCGTGTTGCCAGCGAAGTTGGTAGGCGAGTTGCTGTGCAAGTGCGACGCGAGGCACGGCAATGATACCCCTACCGAGTCCTTGTTCAGCCAATGAGACAAGGACCTTCACGATTTCTGTTGTTTTCCCGGTTCCCATCCCTGCGCCGAGATGTGTGAGGGTTCCCGGTTGAAAAAGCCTGAAATCCAAGAAGTCTGGATTCTCGCCAAGGAATCCGTGATGATCAGAGATGATAGAATTCGGGAGTTTACGGTTGAGTTCGAGTTCGAGATAGGAGCCGAGTGGATAATCCGTGTGGCATCCATCGCAATAACATCCAGCCGTCAGCAGATACCGGTCAATCCACTTCGCAGTGATCCCGCCACAAATATCGCAACTGCCAAAAAGTGTTGAGAAGACGCGTCGCCTTTCAACCTCGCTCGGCTGCCCGTTGCGTGCGAATTTGTTTGTAAGCGGGTAGAGGTATTCATATTTCGGTGTCCAGATCGGTGTAGGCCCGTGCCATCCTGCATCCGGTGAGATGCCGAGCGTTTCTTTGACAACGATTCGCTCCTCTTCGGAGAAATAGCGGAACGAGGGTGTCTCCCGGACCTCTACCGGTGGCGCATTCGCGATTGAAGGGGGGTCATGGCGGAGCGCGGGGAGAGGCTCGATGCCGGGGCTGTATTTTGGAAGAGAATTCTGGGGCGTATGCTGTCTACGTTTTTTCGGTTGGAGCTCCCACCAGGTTTCACCACAATTGAAGCATTTGCCGTCTATGGAGCCATCAGGATGTTTCGTAAAGCGCACTTCATGCCGATTAGAGGTGTGTGAGGTGCGTTGGCAATGCTCCGTTGAGAAGAGCTGGCTTCTATTGTCCGCATCCCATTGAATATCGAGATCACCGAGTTGTGAGGATTCAACGACTTCTCGGGGCTTGCTATCAGATTGTTCGTATGTCGAGATTTCAGAGATGATGTGATAGATTTCTTGAAGTATCGATTTCGGGAGCGTAGGGATGTCGAGGAGACTTCCACGTACCATTGCGTATCGGGGATCAATCCGTGCCAAGCATTTGTCGGCAAGGATTTCAAAGAGCATCTGCTTCTCACCGTCCTTGAACGACATCTTTTTCCCAACATACGCAGTGTAGGCATCGAGCCGTAAACCGTCAGACTTCGTTGCGAGGATACACGGCTCGCCGATAACGCTGTCTTGATAAAGTTCACGGATCTTAGCAACAGCGTCAGGATGGTTCTGAATCATTCTAACTTCTATATCGAGGCTGGTGTAATAGAGATAACCGAGTTTACCGGCGCGTTTAAAGGTAGGGAAGCCTGTCATGAGTTGCACGCCCGTCATATCCCGCAGTGGGTAGCCAAACCACTTTTTCCCATAAGTCTGTCGCGTGACGTGGGTGCGGTGCCCCCAAAGATGCGCAAACTTGAGAAGCGGTTGATCTTCGCCGTTGACTTTACCGCAAGGCACGAACGAGAGTCCTGCGGCTTCTATATCCAAGAGCTGGAGGACGGTTCCACATTTAAGTGTGATGGACCGATCCAATTCCATAAAAGGTCCTTTCAGATGTGAGTGTACAGTGTATAACACACAAAACATGCACACGGCATACGCGCGCAAGGTATAAATGCACTGCC